>CAJOPY010000200.1 GCA_905236505.1 Candidatus Gastranaerophilales bacterium | reverse complement strand
ATTCGTATTGCATATATTTACTTTCTTTATTTTTCAATTGCTAAAAATATTATATACATGTTATCGGCACTTTTTTTAAAAACTTTAGGGCAAAATAAAAAAAAACAAAAATTTACTACTACTACTACTACTACTGAGTTTGCGCCAATTGTAACGATTTTGTCAAGTTCTTAACATTTGTTAATATTTCGCAACATTTTTGCATTAAAGCCTCAAAATCTGTAATATTGAGGCTTTAATTTTTAGTTTTTTTTAAATTTTTTTACAAAAATAAGATACTTAAAATATTAAAATTTTATTCGGAGTAAAAATTTTACTTATTTTTAACAAAATAAAAAAGAGCCGATTAAATTAATCCGGCTCTTTTTTTATAATTGATGTTTACCTATTTTACCACTTTTTGTACATCTGCAGTGATATCATCTCCGCCAAATACTACAACACCTTTAGAGATAACCATATTGTATCCTTTAGCTCTTGCTGTTGAAGAGATAGTTTCTGTTATGCTCTTGTCAACTGCTTGCAGCTTAGTTGTATAATCTTTTGCGATTGCTTCTTTTTTCTTTGCAAATTCAGTATTGTATTTCTTTAATAATTTTTCTTTTCCTTCTTTTGTTTGTTGTTTTTCAACATCAGCCTGTGCGGTTTTAAGCCATTTTTCCAATTCTTGCATCTTTGACTGTTGTTCTTTCTTTAAAGATTGAACTTGTGCAGATTTTGCTACAACAGCTGATACGTCCACTACGGCGATTTTTTGTTCTGCCGTCGCAATACCTGAACCTAAAATTAATGCCATTAAAGTAATTGATAGAATTTTTTTCATACTAATATCCTTTCTTAAAATTTACTAACATTTTAAAACGGTGACGCAATTATGTCAAAGTGAACACGAGCATTCGCTTCGTGATAATATCCTGTATTCATTAACGGAATACCTACGTATAACCTTGCAGTAATAAATTTTGATATTGCCATTCTTATACCTGCACCCACACTCATTAAAAAGTTAGGAGTTTCAACATGTCCTTCATGAGGGAAAATTGCACCTTGATCATAGAATACGGCAAATTTAAAAGAATCTCTTAACCTGTACTGTTTTTCTCCTTTCGTGAAAGGTACATTAATTGTTTCAGGTAAAAAAGGTATAGGAAATAGCATTTCTGCACTTACAAAATATGAACTTGCGGCAAGAAGTAAGCTTTCGGAATATCCCCTAACACTTGAGATACCGCCGATTTGATACTGCTCTATGTATTGAATATCGTGCGGTGAATATTGTCCGCCGGCTCTCAAAGTTGCAATTATTCCTTTTGGTAAATAGTGAATGTAATATCCGTCAGCAGTAACTTTTGTGAAATATTTACTGCTATGCATTATATGATCATCTATAATTCCGTTAGTTGAATACAAAGAACCGTATAGCATGCTATTTTGAAAATTTCTGTGCCCGCCTAAACCTGCTGATATATTGTAATCTTTGTAATTAGAATATGTATAGTTTGAAATAGTCGCTTTTGAAAATTTAAAATTAGCTGAAGTACTGAAATTCAAAGCGCCTTTTTCATTATCAATAATCGGATGAGTAATATATGTACTTAAAACATGTGTATTTGCGCCAAGATCAAAATCTTTATATTGCCCGCTCTTAACCTTGTTATTTCCATACATATATGAAACACCTACTCTGGTACCTTTTCTGTTTATCGGAACATTATAATCAATAAACGGATTTTGTGCTCCGCGAGAAAGGTTAATTGCACCGGTCAATCTGTCTTGAAATCCAAATAAAGAATCTGCTGAAAGCATTAACCCGCCTCGCATAAGGCCAGTCGTTTCACGTCCGAAGCTGTCCCAAGATGTTGTAAAGTGGTATGGAAATTGTTCATCAGCATGCAAAATTATGTCAGTTGTTCCGTATTCTTCTCCGGGTTTTAACTTAGCTGACATTTGCACACTTCTTGCATTTCTGTTAAATTGCCTTAAATCTTGTTCCATAGTCTGAAGATTTAGTACATCTCCTGCTTTTTCGCTCATTTGAGATTTAAGATACCATTTTCTGTTAAAACGGTTGCCTTCAATCATTACCTTTCCGATTTTAGCTTCCATAAGTTCTATATTCAGAACACCGGCACGGAAAGAATCTTTATTTAAAAAAGCTTTTGCTGTAATAATATTTTTTTGGAGATATTGATTGTTAATTATTCTTATAAGATTGTTTAAATCTTCTGATGTTAAGTCTTTACCTTCGGCTAATTCTCTGAATTTATCAAGTTCTTGAGCTGTAAATATTTTTGATTCTGTGAAATCAACTCTATCAATATGAATAGTTTTTGCATCAGTTTGTATTCTTGCCGGAAGCTGTAAAGTTTCTTCTTTTATAACTTCCTGTTTTGAGGTATCTTTTTTTAACTTTGTTCTGTGTGCACCTTCAAAAGATTCATAGTATCGTTTTGTTCTCTCAGGGTCTGTAAAAAGTCCCGGAGATTCGTTAGGTGAAACGATGTTTTTGTTTATGTCAGGCATTCCTGATTGTTCTTCTGATGTTTTTGGTTGAACCGATTTACTTCTTTTGAATCTACTCCAAACGGAGAATTTTTTAACTGTTTGAGATGCAGCTTCTTCAACTGATGCAGGATAAATACTATCATTATCTGCATATACAGCAAAAGATGACAGTGCAAAACAGCAAACAGTTGTTAATATCAGCGAAGTTTTTTTCATACTCTCCAATTTAAATTACTCTACTATTGACAGAGTATAAAAAAATTTAAATAAGGTCAAACAAAATTTCAAAATGTAAACAATATTAAGTTGTCAAAATATAAGTTTAACCTATGTTTATTTAAAGTTAGCGGTTAAATTATTGATTAAGGAATGTGTATTTTTGTAAAAAAATGTGCATAAAAAACAAACTGTGAGATAATTATATAGGGATTTTTTAAACGTTTAAGGAAGTACTTTATGTTAATGAAATTATTATATTATAAGCGCGCAATTGCGTTTACAATGCTTACAGCATTTGCTATATATAATACATCTTTTGCTGTGTATGCAGCTGAGATTAATCAAAACGGAGTTCCGTTTGCAACTGCAACGACTATAAATCAAAACAACAATATTTTTAATATTTCAACCACAACTACAAATAGTGCCGGCAATATCGGTTTTAATACGTTTGGCAAGTTTAATGTCAGTCAAGGTGATATAGTTAACTTAAATCTTATAAATTCCCAAAACAAGCTCGTTAACTTGATTTTTGATAGTTCAGCTTCTCAAATAAACGGTGTCGTAAATTCTTATTTGAACAGTAATATCGGCGGGAATGTTTTATTTGCAAACCCTCATGGCTTTGTTATCGGTAAAACAGGCGTATTCAATGTCGGTTCACTTACTCTTATGACACCCAAAGAAGATGTGATGAAAAAGATTTTTAGCAGTAATGCTGTTAACGATGCTAATGTTGACAAACTAATTTCGTTTCAATTCGGTAAAGATAACTATTAT
>CAJOPY010000199.1 GCA_905236505.1 Candidatus Gastranaerophilales bacterium | reverse complement strand
GTTTTTAATTCTTGATATTTTGGGGTGTTTTTATAAAATACATATGCTTGTCTTCCAAATGCTGTTTTTAAAAGAATTCTGTTTTCACCCTCTTTTAGTTTTACAGTGTGTGCAAAAGCTCCGTTTGGAGCAATATAAACAGATTTTCCGTTTATTGAAAGAGTTTCATATCCGTTTGCTTTTCCGAAAAAAAATGCATAAGCTCCCGTTGTTACATTTTTTTTATCGGAAGGATAAAGTACTTCAAAGCCTAAAGCTTTTGATGCACAAAAGAATAACATTAAGATTAATAAAAAAACTCTTCTCATATTTCTAATCTTAATATAAAATTTCATTAACTTCAATTTTATGATAGACTAATCTTATGAGTGAAAATTATATACCGTTATACAGAAAATATCGTCCTCAAACATTGGATACGCTGGTAGGGCAAGAACATGTTAAAAAAACTTTAACTAACGCAATAGAATTGAATAAAATTGCGCACGCATATTTGTTCACAGGACCGAGAGGAACCGGTAAAACTTCTACCGCAAGAATTCTTGCAAAATCTCTAAATTGCAAAAACGGGCCTACAATACACCCTTGCGGAGAATGTGAAAGCTGTAGAGATATTACAAACACGGTTCCTATTGATGTAATAGAAATTGATGCTGCAAGTAACAGAACGGTAGAAGATGCACAAAATATTTTAGAAAAAATCCAGTATGCTCCGGTTCACGGAAAGTACAAAATTTATGTGATAGACGAAGTTCATATGTTGTCTAACCATGCATTTAATGCATTATTAAAAACGCTGGAAGAACCGCCGGAAAATGTTATTTTTATTTTGGCTACAACAGAAGTTCATAAAGTACTGGATACAATTAAAAGCAGATGTCAAAGATTTGACTTCCGCAGAATAACAACTGATGATATAGTAAAACATTTACGTTATATTTCTGACAAAGAAAATATTAATATAACAGATGATGCACTTTATACAATTGCCAAAAATTGCGCAGGCGGAATGCGTGACAGTATTTCATTATTGGATCAGCTTAGTTTATTAGGGATTTCAAATGAAGTTACATCCGATGATGTAAATGCGATATTAGGAAGAATTTCTTTTGATATTTTAAACAAATTGAGTGAAGCTATTATATCATCTTCACCAAATAAAGCTATTGAAATTATTAACGATATATACAATTCCGGTAATGAACCGTTACAAATTCTTACAAATTTATCTGAATATTTTAAAAACTTGTTAATTATAAAAAACAGTAATAAAGAACTTTTTCAAGAATTAACCGGTTTAAATGAAAGTCAGATAAGTTTGTTAAATGAACAAAAAGAAAAGCTTGAAACACAACAGATTGTTTTTCTTTTGGAAAGAATTACTTATTATGTAAAAGAAATAAACCAAGCGCAAAATCAACATTTATGGCTGGAAGTCGGAATTATTGATCTTGCAAACATGGCAGAAAATACAAAACTTATAGAGCTTCAAAATCGTGTATCCGCATTGGAAAACGGAGTCCAAATTAATCATCAATATCAACAACCGGCTATTGTAAATGTTACCAGACCAGCTCCTGTTCAACCTGAAGAAATAAAGGAAAACCGTCAAGTACAAAATAATACAACACAAGAAAAACGCGTTGAAAATAGCACATCTCATTCCGCAGAAGAGTTTACTCCGCCTCCGATGTCCAAAAAATCTGACGGTAGCGATATACATTCTCTTTGGGAAAAACTTCTGCTAAATATAAAAAGTGCACCGACAAGAGCGTTGTTAAATTTAGCAAAACCAGTAAAAATTGACGAAAAAGAAATTATAATAACTTTGAAAAATGAAAAATTAGTATCCCAAATTACCTCAACTAATAAAAAAGAATTACTCGTTGAGGCAGGAAATACGTTATTCGGAACAACAGGAATAAAGGTGACGGTTCGTCTGCCGCAAGCAGGAGATGAAAATATTCAAAATTCGGATTTTGTATCAAAAAATGAAAAAAATATAAATCCGGATGAAAAAAAAAATCTGATTGAGCATCCAAAAGAAAATATTGATACTTCGGCGGAGAAACAAGCTCCTGAAAACAACATCATAAATACAGATGACCAAGATAATGATAACGACAACATTATAAAACAAGAAAAAGAAACACATTCTCCGCATTACGAATCAGATCAGGAAAAAATGGTTTTGGAACTTTTTGACGGAAAGTTTGTAGAGTGATTAATTTTTAAATATCTGTAAATTTATGTTTATCTGCACGTATTAATTTGTTAATTTTATATTCATTTTTTGCCAAAAATGTAATTTTATTATATTATAATTTGTAGAGTAGAGAGAGTTAACATGCCGCTGGAAAATTTTATATATGAATCGTTGACAGAAATATTAGACGGAGCTTACGAATCAGTAATTCCGCGCATAGAAAAGCATAAAGATATTTATCACGACGACACTGCTATATGTTTTAGCTTGCTTGCATTGGCTTCATTTATAGAAAATAAGTATGAAAATTTTTATCAATTTATGAATGACGCTTCTTTTATGGTTGATCAAACTCAAGACCCAATCACAAAAATACTCCATGAAATGATACTCGGATATGTTAATTTTACGGAAAAAAATACAACTCTCTATTCAATAAACTATAATAAAGCACGCAAGTTATCAATAAAAGCCCAAAGAACAGACTTTTTTGAAAAAATTAATTCAATGCTTAAATGTCCTCCGATAAGTCATTTTACAAACAATTCAGGTCATTCAAATGATCCTCTTATAGCTTTGGTTAAAATAGGACAAGCAGTAGCTGCCGAAAAAAATATAAATCTGCTTATAAAAACAATAGCGGAAGAAACTAAAACAGCTCTAAATGCTGACAGATGCACTGTTTATTTATATGATAAAGATACTAATGAACTTTATTCAAAAGTAGCTACCGGTTTGGATGTGAAAGAACTCAGAATTCCTGCTGATAAAGGACTGGCAGGACACGTAATGCAAACCGGAGAAACTATAAATATAAAAGATGCATATAGCGACAAACGTTTTAACTCTGATGTGGACAAAGAAACCGGATACAGAACAAAAAACATGCTATGTATGCCGATTAAAAATTTTAATCAAGAGATTATCGGTGTTTTCCAAGTCCTAAACAAATTTGACGAATACTTTACACCTGATGATGAAGACTTACTAGTTGCAATTGCGTCAAATGCGGGCATTTCGTTAGAAAATGCGCAATTATTTGAAAAACAAAGAAAATTATTAGAAGAGCAAAAAATCGTTTTGGATAGTTTTATAGAAACTTTGGCAACATCTATTGATGCAAGAGATAAAATAACATCAGGTCATTCTGCCAGAGTAAGAATGTACGCAGTACTGATAGCAAATGAATTCGGAATGGAACAAAATGATTTGTATATACTTGAAAAGGCAGCCGCCTTGCATGATATCGGGAAAATAGGTATTCGTGATGCAGTTTTACAAAAAGAAGGCAAGCTGACTCCTGAAGAATACAAACATATTCAACAACACGTTGAGATAACTCATCATATCCTAGAAAAAATTCACATGTCCAAAGATTTTCAGCAAATAACGGAGATTGCCTGCTCTCATCATGAAAAATTTGACGGAACGGGATACTACAGACACCTAAAAGGTGAAGAAATACCTTTCGGCGGTAGAATTTTAGCCGTGTCTGACGTATTTGATGCAATAACTTCAAAAAGGCACTATCGTGATAAAATGCCGATTGATAAAGTTATAAATATAATAAAAGATGGTTCCGGAACTCACTTTGACCCTTTAGTGGTAGAAAAATTTTTATCAATAAAGTTGAGTGAAATAGTAAGCGTATTCTGTACTGAAAACGGACTTAAGATTACAAAAAATGATTTAGAAACTTTACAAAAATATAATTTACTTGATTTATATTACTCGATAGTAAATAATTGTAGTAACAGATTATTACAAGTATTTAATAAATATTATGTAGGTGTGGATACGGAGAATGAGTAGAAAGAACTTAATAACAGCATTATGCATATTTATTTTATTATCAGGTTCTGTAAAAGCGGAAACTACGGTAAAACCTCTTAACGTAAAAGCAGAAACTACAGTTGCCAATATGGACATGGTCATAAAGGATAATTTTATTAAGTCAAAATACGCATCTGCTGAAAACAGATTTATACAAAGTAACGTAAAAGCTTCCTATGATGATTTTAATGATTTAATAAACAAAGCTTCTCACGATGATTATGTATTTTTGCTTTACGGAATAAAGATGGCAGAATACGGAATGTTTGATTTAGCTGATAAATTAATACACAGATTGGATGATAATAATTTTACCGCAGCATATGTAAAAGATATGAAACGCTTTTATTATCCGTCATCTATGTTAAATCAAAAAGATATTATATATCTATCAGACGCGTACTCAAATATCGTATACAATAATATGGCACTGGAAACCACATCCGAGCTTGTAAACACGGTTATAGCGGAGGAAAGTGATTTCAAAAACTATTTGATTGCACTTGGGTATTACAAAACCAACAATCTTCAACAAGCGCTCAAATATATTAATAACGCTATCAAAGAGAATGATTTAAACGTAAATTATTTATGTTTAAAAGCAAAAATTTTAGCTGATTCAAAAAAATCTTCTCAAGCGCTTAAAGTTTTATCCGAAATAAAAAAAGTTCCGTTTTTAACAACTGATTTTCAACATAAAATCAGATCAGCAGAGGAATATGTTTTATATAAAACTTCAAAAGCAGAACCGTTAAAAGATTATCATTTGGCTTATTATTACCATTTACAAGGGAAAAGCCTGCTTGCTACAAAAGTATTGCAATCTGCAATATTAACTTCAAAACAGTATTCTCCTCAAATATTTGCGCTCTTAGGCAGAATTTATTACGAAAACGATGAACCGGTTAAAGCCGAAGACTTTGTGTCAAGAGCATATAGAGAAGATCATGATAATTATATCGCAGTTCTTACTTTAGCTGATATAAATTATGATAACAGAAAGTACGAAGAATCTTTAAAATACTATAAAAAAGCAAAAAAAATGACAAAAGATACATATCCGCAAGTCGGAATTGCAAAATCTTATTTGGCTATGGAACAGACCAAAAAAGCTAAAAAAATATATGAAAAATTGCTTAAGAAAAATAAAACGAATGAAGATTTGCTGGTTGAATCTTTAAAAGTTTTGCCTCAACGTGTAGATTATTATTTGCCGAGAGTTGCTTCAATTGATTTGTCTAATAACGATATATGGCTCGGGTTAGCCGGTCACGCAATAAAAGACGGGAATTATAATATGGCATCAACATATTTAAATAATTCTTATTATATTGACGAAAATAATTTTAAATATTATTATTATTTAAGTCTTATATTACGCGCAAAAGGTGAAGATGATTTGGCAGAAAAATCACTTATCCGCTGTGCTGATATAAACGCAGATTATGCATCAAAAATTAGGGAATATGGAAACTAATATTTTAATAATTGAAGATCATGAATTAACAAGATTCGGTTTAAAAACAGCATTTGAAACTGCCGATTTTATTAACCGTATATATGAAGCTGATTCTGCAGAAAAAGGAATTGAGATTGTAGAACAAAATGATGTCAATATTATAATTATGGATTTAGGGCTTCCCGGAATGAACGGAATAGAAGCAACTAAAAAAATAAAAGAATTAAAAAAAGATATAAAAATTGTAATATTAACGTCGCATAATGATGAACAAGAAGTTTTAGGAAGTTTAAAGGCCGGTGCAAATGCATACTGTTCAAAAGAAATTAATCCGAAAAGACTCATACAAGTAATTCAGTCAGTAATTGACGGAGCGGCATGGTTTGACCCTGCCATATCTCACGTTGTGCTTCAGGCGGCAACAAATACCAATAATATAGTATCTCAACCTGAAAAAGATTACGGATTAACTTCGCGAGAAACACAGATTTTAAAACTTATAACCGAAGGATACAGCAATAATGAAATTGCGGGTGAATTGTTTGTAAGTATAAATACAACAAAAGCACATGTTGCGAGTATTTTGCAGAAGCTTGAGGTTGATGACAGGCTGCAAGCAGCTTTAAAGGCATTAAAAGAAAGATTGGTATAAATATGAACGGAATAGCTTCAATATTAGTTGTAGACGACAATCCCAAATATTTAAAAGACGCACTTCCGATGTACGGCTATGAAGTTAGTGTTGCGCAAGACGGTCTGGAAGCTTTAAAGCTGTTAAAAGACAATGAAGATAAGTATGATTTAATCCTTTTAGATGTAATGATGCCGAATATGGATGGTTGGGACACTCTGAAAGCAATACGCAACAATCCGAAAACGAAATCATTGCCTGTGATAATGATTACAGCGGTAAGTGAAGATCAAAAAATAGTTTCCGGACTTAGAATAGGGGCAGATGATTATATTGTAAAACCTTTCATTCTTCCGAATTTGCTGGCCAGAATTGAAGCTGTACTAAGAAGAGTAAATTGGCAAAACGAAAAATTACAAAAATCAGAAAAAAAGATAAACAAAGATGTAAATATTGACGCATTGACTCCGAGAGAAAAAGAAGTTTTATCCCTTCTTGCCAAAGGAGCAAATAATCAGCAAATAGCAGATAAAATGTCTGTACAAGATGTAACGGTTAAAACGCACTTAAATAGTATATTTAAAAAACTGAAAGTATCAAACAGAACTCAAGCGGTGCTTTTAGCGATGGAAATAAATTTAATTAACTAATCAGGAGATTTTAAGTATATGTTATCAAAAGAAGAATTAATAAGCTTAATTACAACAGATACCGAAGCATTTAACGAAGAAATAAAAAAATATAATGGCGGTGCAGATCTTACGGAAACCGATTTTTCAAATATGACACTTGAAGGTGTTGAATTTGATAATGCGGATTTAACTTCATCTTCATTTTCTGATACTCATATGACAAGCGTTAAATTTATGGGATGTGATTTAACTTCGGTAGATTTTACAAGAGCAAATCTTATAGAATGTTCTTTTACGGAATCAGTATTAAACGGAACCGATTTCAGTTATGCAACAGTAGATTACGGAAATTTTTCCGATTCGGATTTAGCCGGCGCAATATTTCAAGGTGCTGATTTGACAAATTCTGATTTTTCAATGTCGGAAAATCTAAATGCTTGCAGATTTGATGAAGAAACCGTATGGCCTGATAATGAATATTTACCGGAAGATTTTGATACAAATTATTCATCAGATTTGTCATCGTTACAAGATGATGACGATTATGAACAAAGTGATTATTAAATAATATGTATAATATATGTTCCAAAAATTGATACTTGCAAAAAAAATTTGTTTAAAGTAAACTCAAAATACACTAGTATAGAAAGAAGGAATAAATTATGGCTAAAACATGCGAAATATGCGGAAAAGGTACTTTAAAAGCTGCAAAATTAACATTCTCACATAAACAAATTGTAAAAAGACAATCTCCGAATTTACAAGAGATTAGAGTGTTAGATTCAAACGGACACGCAGTAAGAAAGTGTGTATGTACTTCTTGCTTAAGAGCGGGAAAAGTTCAAAAAGCAATATAAAAGATAAAAAAGCTCCCGACGGGGAGTTTTTTTTTACGTTGTTTTTTTTATTGAAAGATTCCGTGACTTCGTTCAGCTTGTTTTTATTCATTCCACAATCACTTCTGCGGAATAACATTAAAACAAGGGTGCGTTACAACGTACCGTTAAATTATTCAGTTCTACGCACCATTTAATTATTTCGGTTAACCATAAGTGATAAAAAAATAATCCTTGCATTTAAAATTTGTTTATAATACTATGATTTTGTCAGAAAAAGCACAATTGAATATTATTGTATTTCCCAAATCGGGATACTTTTGTTTTGATATTTAATTGAATTTAATATAGTACTACAAAATACAAAAAGAAAGGTATAATATGTCAGACGAAAAAATTGAAGTAACAAATGAAGAATTAAATGAAGCTCCTGTTGAAGAAGCAGAAGCATCTTCAGAAACATCGGAAGATTTATCCGAAGAAGAAGTTGCAGAAGTTGTAACAAAACTTCCGACTCGCAAACCGCGCGGTAAAAAGAAAAATGTTGAAACTCAGGAAGCAAAACCTGAATCTGAATGGAAAGAACAAGTTGTTCAAATCAGCCGTGTTACAAAGGTTGTAAAAGGTGGTAAAAAGCTTAGCTTCCGTGCCGTAGTTATTGTAGGTAACAAAAAAGGACAAGTAGGTGTCGGTTGTGCAAAAGCTGCAGAAGTAATTATTGCTATTCAAAAAGCAATTGCAGACGGCAGAAAGAACTTAATCAATGTTCCTATATTCAAAACAACAATTCCTCATCCGATTGTAGGTCGTTCAGGCGCAGGAAAAGTTATGTTAAGACCTGCTTCACAAGGTACAGGTATTATTGCCGGCGGAGCTGTTCGTCCGGTTCTTGAACTTGCTGGTATTGAAAACATCTTAACAAAATCACAAGGTTCTAAATCACCTTTAAATGCTGCTTATGCAACTATTGAAGCATTAAAATCTTTAAAAATGTTTAATGATGTTGCGAAAAAGCGCGGTTTAACAATGGCAGAATTGTTAAATTAATAAAATAGCAGTTTTACAAAACATTAATTAAAAAAGGAATATAAAAATGGCAAAGACAGCAAAAAAATCAAATAATAAAATTCAAATTAAACTTGTAAGAAGTTTAATCGGTTGTTCAGAAGCTCAATGCAAGATTGCAAAAGCTTTAGGTTTCACAAAAAAAGACCAAGTTGTTGAACACGAAAACAGCCCTGTAATAATGGGTATGGTTAGAAAAATTTCACATCTTTTAGAAGTTTGTGAAGGTTAATTAATTTGAATCGTGAATCGTGACTCGTGAGTCGTGATTCGTATTTTAAAAGTTCGGTTCACGATTCACAGATCACGATTCACGAAAACAGAATAAGGAAATAATTATGGAAAGAATAGAATTATCAGATTTAAAACCTGCAGAAGGTTCCACTAAAAAAACTGTAAGAGTAGGACGCGGCCGTTCATCAGGTTGCGGTAAAACATCAAGCAGAGGTAATAACGGTGAAGGACAACGTTCCGGAAGAACTTCAAAAAGAGGTTTTGAAGGCGGTCAAATGCCTGCTTACAGAAGATTACCTAAATTAAAAGGTTTTCAAATTATTAACAAAAGAAATTATGCTCAAATTAATGTCGGTAGAATTGACGCATTAAACTTGGAAGAAATTTCTCTTGAAACATTGAAAGCGGCTAAGAAAGCTCATTCATCATGTGACGGATTGAGAATTTTGGGCAACGGTGATATAACAAAAGCTGTTACCGTAAAAGCTGATTATGTTACTCCGCAAGCAAAAGAAAAAATTGAAGCTGCAGGCGGAAAAATTGAATTAGTATAGTAAGCAGATAAACATTATAATTTAAGTGTAAAGTGGCTAAGTGAATATAATGTTTTCACTCAGTCACTGTATCACTTAATAAAGACAATTTTTTAATAAATAAACAAGGGGATTTTAAATGGCAACAATGAGAATGCCGACAACAGCAGATTTAATGTCAATGTGGAATGCGTCCGGATTGAAAGAGAAGTTGATTTTTACATTCGGAATGCTTGTTTTGTTCAGATTTGGCATACATTTGCCTGTTTACGGAATAAATAATACAGCATTTGCTAATCTTGCGGCTCAAAACAACCTCTTAGGTTTCTTGGATTTATTTACCGGAGGTGCTTTAGGAAAAGTTTCAATATTTGCACTCGGAATAGGTCCTTATATTACATCTTCAATTATTATACAGCTTATGGCTGTTATAATTCCATCTTTGGAAAAGCTTCAAAAAGAAGAAGGTGAAGCCGGCAGACGCAAATTATCTCAATATACAAGAATATTTACTGTTATATTAGCAGTATTTCAAGCAGTGATATTTATGAGTTATATGGCACATTTACCGAATGCTATTAATGCAGGTGTTAATCACGCAATGTTTTACGTGTCATCGGTTGTATCATTAACAGCCGGTTCGGTTCTTGTTATGTGGTTATCTGAGCTTATAACGGAAAAAGGCATCGGAAACGGCGGTTCACTTATAATTTTTGCGGGTATCTTAGCCGGAATTCCTATTTATACGCAAAGAACCGCACAACTTATATCGGGAGATCCGGTTTTAGGATGGAATTTGGTATTATTAATGTGCATTTTCTTCGTAACAATGGTATTTATTGTTATTATGCAAGAAGCTGTAAGAAAAGTTATAATTGTAAACCCGAAACGACAAGTCGGAAATAAGGTTTATGGCGGAGTAAATACATTTATTCCGTTTAAGTTAAATCCGGGAGGTGTAATGCCTATCATATTTGCAATTGCTATATTACTTTTCCCGTCTACAGTTCTTAGCATAATCGGGCAAGCACATTTAACAGGTACTGCCGAAACTGTATTCTTGTTTTTAAATAAAATATTCAATCCGAGCGGACTTACATATTATGCTATATATTTCTTAATGATTGTCGCATTAACATTCTTTTATGCATCTATTATGCCTAATATGCAGCCAAAAGAAATTGCTGATAATTTAAAGAAATACGGTTCATCAATTCCGGGTGTAAAACCGGGCAGACCGACTGCTGAAGCTTTAGATAAAATTCTTACAAAAACAACTTTTATCGGAGCTATGGCATTAGGTTTTATAGCTCTTGTTCCGGCTTTTGCAAGTTATGCAACAAGAATTACAACATTTCAAGGTATTGGTGCAACATCGCTTATAATTATGGTAGGTGTCGCTCTTGATCTTATTAATCAAATCAGAACACATTTACTTGCAAGAAATTATGAAACGTTCTTAAAAGAATAATAACTAAAAAAAGAGTGATAATTTTATTATCACTCTTTTTTTTGCTTGAATAGAATTTATAATTGTGGTAACTGTATAATTAATGGAAATAACAAGTGTTAACAATGATATAGTAAAAGAGGTTGCAAAACTTCAACAGAGAAAATACCGTGATGAGTCCGGATTATTTCTTTTAGAAGGTGAAAAGTGTATTGATGAAGCTATATCATATGGAATAGATATTAAATATCTCTTTATATTAAAAGGATATGATAAGTATAAAGATTTTGACAAAATAGAAACAACCGAAGCAGTATTAAGTAAAATATCAACAACCACATCAGCGCCAAAAGTTGTTGCGGTGGGAAAATGTCCGAATTATAAATGGAAAAAATCTTTTAAAAAGGTTTTTTTACTTGAAAATATAAAAGATGCCGGAAATTTGGGTACAATCATACGTGCTTGTGCAGCATTTAATGTAGACGCAATCATATTATACGGTGATACTGTAGATTTATATAACCCCAAGTGTGTACGTTCTGCGGTGGGTAATTTATGGAAAATACCTGTAATTTCTATAAAAACATTTAATGAATTGATAAATGTTACTGAAGGATACAGTTACACGGCTACACTCCCAAAATCAAGTAAGACAATATTTTTAAAAGATTATTTACCGCAAGACAAAGAGATTATAATGTTTGGTTCTGAAGCTACCGGATTAAGCGACGAGCTAAAAACTTTATCTGATAACAATTTAACCGTTGAGATGTCCGGTAAAACAGAATCTCTGAACTTAAGTGTATCTGTAAGCATTGTTGCTTATAAAATTTTTGTTAAATCCTATTTGTCATAAGTTTTTAGTTTTGAATATTTTTTTATTTTCTAATAGGAATTTATCTAAAAAAAATACCAACCAACCCGCTGTTGTATATATCGCTCTGGCTTTGTAACAACAGCTCCATCTTAAGGGAGAGAGTTCTCAAAAAACAGACAAATCAAGCATCCCCTCCCTCAAGAGGGAGGGTTAGGGTGGGTGAATGGTTATTAAAAAAACTCCATCTCTTTTGACGGAGGTATAGATATGAGTTATAACTAATTCCTCCATCGCATATCTATGCAGCGAGGGAGGATGTCCGTAAGGACAGGTGGGTGAATTGGGTGGGTGGCTATCAAAACATAAAACATAATGAATATAACCAAACAAAAACTTTAATTTAACCGTTCACCCACTCCAACTCTCCCTCCGGAGGGAGAGAGTTTTCAAAAATTTGACAAAT
>CAJOPY010000198.1 GCA_905236505.1 Candidatus Gastranaerophilales bacterium | reverse complement strand
TCGCTCGCGTTAAACGTGTCTACGGATTTTGCTTCAAAGAACATGTGTTCTTTTTGCAAAAGTCCTTCGCACTCTGCTCGCTCCTCGCTGAACCCCTAACAATGCTGTCGCCTTGTAGGGGTTCCTTCTATTCCACGTTACTTGTAAAATAAAGGAGAGAATACAACAAGTGCATTCTCTCCTTTATTCGGCGGTAAGGGGAATTGAACCCCTGTTTGGAGAATGAGAATCTCCCGTCCTAACCACTAGACGATACCGCTTCGTGTTACAAATTCATTCTACTAAGAATATAATATAAATTCAACATTTATATATTTTTTATTTTTAATAATCGGTCTAATTTTCTTTTTGTGGTTCCTATACCGGTCAGCAGCATTGTTGATTTTTCGTTTGTTATTTCATCTTCTATATTATAATTTTCGTACAAAATCTCCGACAGCTCATATCCGCTTAGTCCATTCTTTTTAATTAAAATTTTTGTTATATCATCTCCAAAAAATTCCAGATTGGTGAGTTTTGACTTTATATATAATATATTATTTATAAGGTTATCAACCTCTTTTTGACCTCGTTTTGAAAAGAGATAATTTATATTTGTTTCAATTGATGCCAAAAGTGGATATGAAGGCGATGTTGTTGTAATCATATCTAACACTTTATTTGGTGAAATATCACAATTGCAGTGTAATAAAGCTGTAGGATTAAGTCCTCCTGCTGTTTTGTGCAATGATTGCACTGTAAAATCAGCGTATTTTACGGCTGAAACAGGTAATTTGTCTGAAAATGGGTAAAGCGCGCCGTGCGCTTCGTCTGCAATTAATATGACGTTATTCTTTTTGCATATGTCAGAAATTGCTTTTATATCAGTACAAATCCCCTCGTAACTCGGTGAAGTTATAACCATAGCTTTAGGTTGATGTTGTTTTATAAGCTCTTCTGCTTTTTGCGCGGACAAAGGCTCATAAACCCCCCATTCATTATTCAAATTAAGCTCATATTCTATAATTTTTGCACCGGCTAATTTAGCTCCGTTTTTATGGCATTTGTGTGATTTATTCCAAATAAGAATTTTATCATTTATTGCGCAAGACGAAAGAATTGCTGCTATGATACCGCTTGAAGAACCGTTCGTGAGATAGTGAGTTGATTTTGTGCCGTATAGTTTTGAAGCACGTTCTTGAGAAGCTGTTAATTCAGCCTGCGGATTGTAAGCGTCAGTTTCCGACACATCACTTCTGTACCATTGGTAAAATTTATGTAAAATACAAACTTTACCGTTGTGACTCGGAGTTGTGAATAGTGTTTTTTTGCACTCTTTTTTAAGCATTGATACTAAACTCATAACGCTATTTTATATCAAATATTAAAAAATATTAAACAGATTTTTGTATACTGTGAAAAATCAATAATAATTGAACAAAATTGATTAAGTGTATTTTTAACATTTTTTAAATCATTCAAAAGTATTAATTTTACTGTGGTATATAACACTTGCAAAATGATTAAGTGTATGGTATAATATTAGTAGAAAGAAAAACATTTCCTGCACTATACTTTTCTGCATTTACCCCTATCGGATGCGCAATTATCCTTAATTAATTATAATATACAACCCCAAACAGAGTGTTAACTAGCCCCACACCACTCTTTAAACAAAAAGGTATCCGTACTCAAAAAGTTAGGGTAAAATCATGGATACGCTAATTTTACAAAGATCACAATCAGAAAAAACAGCAACAAGTGCCGCAGGAATTTGTATAGCACTATGTTTACTGCTTATTCAAAACCTATGGATTTCTGCTAAAGATTTAGGCGGTCTAACCGGAATATCACCGGAGGTTAACTATTTAAAAGATAAAATTGCAAAAGAAGAGTTGTTTGAAAAAGAAATAAAGAACAAATATAAAAACGGAGTTATAACTGAGGTAGACAAAGGGATTAAACATATCAGACTCACAAAATATTATAACGGAAAGCCGGTTAGAATAAATATTGTTGAACTGTCACAAGAGGTTAACGGTGATTTAGCGATAGAACCGGCAATAGCTTCAAATAAAACACTTGCGTCGCGTTCCAAAATAACAAATATTGCAAGCAGGGAGAATGCCATAGTTGCGATAAACGGAGGGTATTTTAAGCCTCAAACCGGAACTCCTTTGGGAACGTTAATGATTAACGGCAAGGTTTATACCGGTCCGATTTATGACCGGGTGGCAATGGGTATATTTGCCGACGGATATGATATGGCGCGTGTTCAGTTAAAAACTGAAATAATAACAAATATAGGAGGACTTAATATTGATAATGTTAATCAACCCAGAATGTTATCAACTCATGCTCTTGTTTTTACGCCGGACTGGGGAGAATATGCTCCGCCGGCTCCAAAATATGGTGTTCTTTTGATAATTAAAGACGGAAAATTAGCCGGTACAACGACAGAATCGTGCAGAATTCCTGAGAACGGTTTTGTAATCTCAGGACCCGCATCAAAGTTAAACAGATTTTTAGCAGCCAAAAAGTTTTCATTAAATATGAAACTAAATCCGGAATGGAACAGCGTAAAGCATATAATAAGCGGAGGTCCGTATTTAGTTAAAAACGGTGAAGTTTTTGTTGATATGAGTGAAGAAAAACTTTCCTCAGTCGGCGGAAGAAATCCGAGAACCGCAATAGGATATACAAAAGATAATCATTTGATAATGTTAACCGCTGACGGCAGAGAAGGTGCTTCTATCGGTTTAACGTTAAATGAACTTGCAAGCATAATGAAGCATCTTGGCTGTGTAAACGCTATGAACTTAGACGGCGGCGGTTCAACCGTAATGCTGGTAAAAGGTCAAGTCGTAAATAAACCTGCAGTACAAGGAGGAATTCCTCTTTCACATACACTTGTAATTAGGAATAATTATAAGTTATCAAAAATTTAATAACATTCATTTTATAATTTACTTCGCGTGAGCTTTCCGGTAAATTTACCCTAAACACAAGGAACAGGTTCAAAAAATGAATGGATTACCCGCCCCTAATCAGGGCGGGTTTGAGTATTTAATGAAAAATTATCTCGGGCAGCAGTGTTTAATTTATAGTAGTGCTGACTTTACTTTTTCTCATGTTTGTACTAAACTTTATTGGTTAAAAGTACTTATTTTGAGAGGATTATAACATGACTAACAGAGTTTTATTATGTATTATGGACGGTTGGGGAATATCAGAAACAAATAATAACAGCAGGTATGATGCTACAAAGCTTTGCAATGCAGTTAATGTTCCGGAACTTATTAAAAATTATCCTTCCGTTAAAATTCATGCAGACGGTGAATATGTGGGACTTCCTGCCGGTCAAATGGGAAATAGTGAAGTCGGACACTTAAATTTAGGCGCCGGAAGAATTGTGTATCAGGATTTGTCGAAAATCAACAGAGCAATAAAAGATGGCTCATTCTTTAAAAATGAGAGATTTTTAAATGCTATTAATCATGCAAAGAAAAATGATTCAGCCTTACATATATTTGGGCTTGTTTCAACAGGCGGTGTGCATTCTTCTTTAGATCATCTTTTAGCGCTAATAAAATTAGCATCTGATGAGGGACTTAAAAAAGTATACGTTCACGCATTCTTAGATGGCCGTGACACCCCTCCCCAAAGCGCTTGTACATATTTAGAAAAAGTTGAAGAAGAATTAAAAAAATATAATTTACCTAAAATTTCAACGATTATTGGACGTTATTACATAATGGACAGAGATAATCGTTGGGAACGAGTTGAAAAAGGATATAATGCGTTGTTGTTAGGTGAAGGAGAGCATTCAACTTCTGCTTGCGACGGAGTTAAAGAATCCTACGCAAGAGGCGATAATGATGAATTCGTACTTCCGACTGTTATTGGTGGTGAAGAATCAAGAATTCACGACAATGATGCTATTATCTTCTTTAATTACAGACCGGACAGAGCTCGTGAAATTTCAAAAGCATTAAATTTTGCAGATTTTGACGGTTTTGAACGCAAAAAAGTTCTCAAAAATTTATATTATGTAACAATGACAAAATATAATGAGGATTTTACATTCCCTGTAGCTTTCCCAAAAGAAAAACTTGTAAATATTTTAGGTGATGTATTGGAAGAAAACGGAATTAAACAATTTAGAACTGCTGAAACTGAAAAGTATGCTCATGTTACATTTTTCTTTAATGGTGGTATTGATGAACCTCAAGCGCATGAAACAAGAG
>CAJOPY010000197.1 GCA_905236505.1 Candidatus Gastranaerophilales bacterium | reverse complement strand
TCTCCCCCGCCGTTATCGGTTTTTTGTTGACTAACTCTAATTTTGGCGGCTCGCATGTGCAAATAATGTTATTACACCTGCATTTTTGACTTTCATTCTTGAAGAACTGTTTTACGATTCTGTCTTCCAAAGAATGAAAACTTATCACAGAAATTATACCACCTACATCCATGATTTCCAATATGTCATGAAGTACATTCTTTACATTTGTTAACTCATGATTAACTTCTATTCGTATTGCCTGAAATACTCTTGTAGCCGGATGAATAGACGATTTAATGTGCGGAACATTCCTTATTATAATATCGGAAAGTTCTTTTGTTGTTTTTATTGATTTGTGTCTTCTCTCTTCTGTTATTGCTCGGGCAATACGCTTTGAAAATCTTTCCTCGCCGTATTCGCTGAAAATTCTTACTAAGTCATCTTCTTTATATGTATTTACTACATCATACGCACTAAAATCTGCATTTGTGTTAAATCTCATATCTAAAGGAGCATCTTTAGAAAAAGAAAATCCCCTTTCCTGTTTTGTTAATTGGTGATACGAAGCACCTAAATCAAGGATTACACCGCCTGTTATTTTTCCTATACCTAATTTGCAGAGTTCTTGCTTTATATTAGTATAAGAAGAATTAACAACAGTTAAATTTTTAAATGCTTTAAGCCGTTTAGATGCATAGCTAATGGCATCGTCGTCTATATCAAAAGCTATAAGCCTTCCTTCCGGCTGAATTCTTTTTAAAATAAGTTCGCTATGCCCGCCGCCACCTAAAGTACAATCCACGTATATTTTTCCGGATTTGCACTCTAAAGCGTCAACTGCCTCATTAAGCATCACGGTATAATGTTTAAATTCTTCCATAATTTTATTTTGTATAAGCTTTACGAAAATGTTTTTTGCCTTTTTTGACTATAATTCCATCTGAGAATTCTTCTTTGCAAAAAGTTTTGTCCAATGCGGAGATAACTTCATCATTTATTGTTATTCCGCCCTGTTGAATAAGTCTTTTAGCTTCCGCATTACTTGCTGCAAAGCCGCATTTTGTAACTAATTTTACTATGCTGATTTTATCTTCAAAAAAATCTTCCTGTAAAAGTTCAGTTTTTGGCATATTTTCACTGTCGCCGGAACCGGAGAAAATTGCTTTCGCCGTTTCTTTTGCCCTGTTTGCTTCGTCTTTTCCGTGAACAAGTTCAGTTAATTCATACGCTAAAATCTCTTTCTTTTCATTAATTCTTGCATCGTCCCAATTTTCCATTTCATGAATTTTTTCCATCGGTAAGAATGTAAGCATTTTTATACATTTCATAACATCGGCATCATCAACATTTCTCCAATATTGATAAAATTCATAAGGAGATGTTTTTTTAGGGTCAAGCCAAACGGCACCTTTTGCAGTTTTTCCCATTTTCTTTCCTTCTGAATTCATCAAAAGCGTTATAGTCATAGCGTAAGCATCTTTACCGGTTTTTTTTCGAATTAATTCTGTTCCGGCAAGCATATTACTCCACTGATCATCTCCGCCGAATTGCATATTGCAGCCGTAATTTTGGTGAAGATGATAAAAATCATAGGCTTGCATTATCATATAATTAAATTCCAAAAAACTTAAACCTTTTTCCATTCTTTGTTTGTAACATTCGGCACGAAGCATGTTGTTAACCGAAAAACAAGCACCTACTTCTCTTAAAAGTTCAATATAATTCAATCCCAAAAGCCAATCAGCATTATTTACCATTATAGCTTTATCTTCGCCGAACTCAATAAATCTTTCCATTTGTTTTTTGAAACATTCACAATTATGTTGAATAGTTTCCGGTGTCATCATAGAACGCATATCGGTTCTACCGGATGGGTCGCCTATATATCCGGTACCGCCTCCAATTAAAACAACCGGCTTGTTTCCTGCCATTTGAAGTCTTTTCATTAAACAGAGGGCCATAAAATGTCCTACATGAAGAGAATCAGCGGTTGGGTCAAATCCTATGTAAAATCTTGCTCCGCCTGTGTTTATAAGTTCTTTTATCTCTTCATTGTCGGTAACTTGTGCAATTAAGCCTCTATTCTGAAGTTCTTCGTATATATTCATTTTTTCTCCTTATTATAATATTAATTATATTATAAATAAAAACTCAAATAAATTTTGTCTTAAAGTTTTGCGGTTTATGAACGTTACAGTTCTCCGCACAAATCATATTCCGTAGCAGCGGTTATTTTTACTAACTCTATATCACCGGGAACGACCTGCTTTGAAGTTTTAATTGATACAATACCGTCAACTTCAGGTGCATCGTATTCGCTTCTGGCAACTACTTCTCCGCTGTCTGAAAATGATTCTATAATGCAGGGAAGAGTCTTTCCTACAAAACTTTGATTTCTTTTAAGCGAGATTTTCTGCTGAATTTGCATTAATTCTTTATATCTTTTATGAGCAACACGAGCAGGAACTCTGTTTTTCATACTATACGAAGGGGTTCCTTTTTCGCGGGAATATTCAAAAACACCGACCCTGTCAAATTTTACATCTTTGATAAATTCTTTTAAGTGGTTAAAATATTCATCTGTTTCTCCGGGATATCCTACAATGAAAGTTGTTCTTATTGAAACATTTTTTATTCTTTTTCTGATATTTTCAATGAGCTTTTTGTAATCAGAAACCGGACGGTTCATTAATTTAAGCATCTCAGGGTGCGAGTGTTGAAGCGGAATATCTATATACTTAACAACTTTATCTAAACTGTTTATCGTATCCAAAAGCTCATTACTTAAAGTTGACGGGTAGGCGTACATAAATCTTATCCAGCCGAGCCCTTCTATATTGTTGAGTTTTTTTAATAATTCACTCAGCATCGGTTTTTTATAAATATCAATTCCGTATCCTGTTGTATCTTGCGCAATTAGGATAATCTCAGTAACGCCTCGTTGTACCAGCTGTTCGGCTTCTTTAACTATATCTTTAATTTTTCTGGAATGATATTTTCCTCTAAGCTGCGGAATAATGCAATATCCGCATTTATAGTTGCAGCCGTCAGCTATTTTTATATAAGAGCTTGCACCCATTGTAATTTGCTGTCTTTTTACATTTTCCGGATAATAATAATTCGGCTCTTCGCTTACCTCTGATACATATTGTTCAGATATTTTATCCAAGACTTCAGGTATTTTATTAAAATCTGTCGTTCCTATTATTCCGGCGATTTCCGGAATTTCTTTCTTTAATTCTTTCGGGTGTTTTTGAGCAAGACAACCCGCTACAATAACTTTTTTGCCTTTTTCAATGAGTTCTAAAATGGTTCTGAGAGATTCACGTTCAGCATCACAAATAAAGGAACAAGTGTTTACAATAACAATATCGGTTTCGTATTCATTTAAAGTGATTTTATACCCTTTATCAGTTAATAATCCCAGTATAAGTTCGGAATCTACAAGGTTTTTGGCACAGCCATGACTTATTAGCGCAACTTTTTTCATAAAATAAATTTATCACGGATAAAAAGTTGTGTCTATTTTTCATGAAAAATGGTTTTGGAATTAATAAGTTAATAGGATAATAAAAGTTTGTTTAAAACTTTACCTTTCTCTATTACGCTTGATTTACCAGCCTTTAGGAAAACTCCCTCCCTCAAGAGGTAGGTATAGATATGAATTATAACTCATTTCTCCATATGATATTCATTCAGCGAGGTAGGATGTCCGTAAGGACAGGTGGGTGAGCAAACAAAAGACAACGAATTTACAATTTCTGATACGAAATGATAATACATTTATTC
>CAJOPY010000196.1 GCA_905236505.1 Candidatus Gastranaerophilales bacterium | reverse complement strand
CAAGACCTTTGATAAAGTTATTGTCTTTTACGGTTTTTCCGTTATGGATTTGTTCTTCAAAAGCTTGTTTTACTTTTTCGCCGTTAAAAGATTCTGAAACAATAAATATATCATTTAATAATGATTTTAAATTTGTTTTACTTACAATTTTTTTATCTGAAGATTCTAATATATAATTAGTTTCTGCTCCTGTATCTGATATTATTGTATTCATTAAAACGCTGCGCGATTTATCCGTTCCTTGCTTTATCCAATTGTCATAATTATTATTTTTTAATCCTTCATCTAAATATTTGGCAACTTTTTCTACTGTATCTTCAGATAATTTTACAAAACCTTCTTTGTCAGAATTTAATGCAGTCGGATTGTATGCCTTTACTGATGAAAGAGTTGCTTTTAAATATTCATACTGCGTTTTATTATTTTTAAATTGGTTTGACTTATTTTCAGCTAATATATGCAAAGTATCCGGTGATGTAAATATTTTATTTACTTTCGTATTATATTTATTTGTCAAAGACCCTGCTATAAGAGCACCCGCAGCTGATCCATATAAACCTATTGAAGAATCATTAATCGTACCCATTGATTCACGACGTCCGGTTTCCATGCCGGCTGCCGGTCCGCGCTTTATAAAATCATTTCCTGTTCTTGGTGCAACCATAAAACAAACGTCTACACAATTTGCCCCAATTGCTTGATTTGTAGCCAAATAACGCAGCACAACATCAGAAGCACCTTTAAAATTTTGGCATCCGTTTTTATTAATACTATTCTGTTGTTTGATTGGTTGTACTTGCATTTTTACCTTTTTCTATGCTGTTTTTTGTCTTTTTTCCGCCCTAAAACCTGCTGTCATTTTAGTATACTTTACATTTAGCGGCGTAACATTTTCTTGCTCAACTTGTGGACTCTTTTCATTGACAGCATTTTGTTCTTGAGCCAACTTAAGAGCTTGTTCATGTTTTCTTTTTGTATTTCGGCGTGTAAATATAGGAATAACTAACCCTAACAACGCTAATGATACACCTAAATTAGCAACTTGGCAATATGAACGTAAATTGACCGCATGTTTAATTTCTTTTTCTATCTGTTTTAATTGAGCTTCTGTCGGCTTTGCACCATTTAACATTTGTTCAGTTTTACTTACTACCTCATGAGAAGATTTTACGTTAATGTCTTTCATCCAATGTTTGAATTTTTGTAATATATTTGCATCTTTTTTAAGAGGTTTCATATCATTAAGAAGAGTAACTCCGGTCCTTTTTTGTATTATTGTCGCTGCAGCTTTAGACGCAACATCACCTAAATAATATAAACTTGCAAAAGTTGCTATATCTCTGACTGTTGCTTCTGCCAGCTCATTTTTATCATCAGCTGCAGCCATTCGTGATGCAAATGTTGTAGTTGATATTATCCTTGCCTGATCCATTGTCGGGAAAATCCCCTTAAAATCAAGCATTTTCCAGCTTGGAAGTTTTGTCATTGAAAGAAGTGATACTCCAATCATTGAAGAAATTGATATAAGTTTTTGTTTTAATAATCCTTTTTTAGCGTCAAGATTTTGTTCTATATTATTTCCTTTACCAAAATCATCATATATAGGAGCACCTTTTGTTCCGGATATTTTTCCGGTTATCCACCTGTTAATGTATTGCATAGACGCAGCCAGAGGTAGAACTACCGCCAAGCCCATCAAACTCTTTGTCCTTACCAGTTTTTTGTTCTTCTTGGCAAATTCTGTCATTGTAATCTTACCATCTGACTTTTGAAACTCTTTAAAGAATTTAACAGAATCCTTTAACATACTTTCTACCGATGAAGCATTTACATTATCAAGTTTAATATTCTCTGATACTTTCGTTTTCTTAACGATTTCTTGCGCTATTTTTTCAACTTCTTCATACATTTCTTTATCGGAAATATTATTCTTAGATAATTCATACAAACGTTTAGAATAGTTTTTAACGCCGGCTTCACCAAGCTTATCCTTAAAGATAATACGATCCTTTCCGTCAACACCTTCTAAGCCGCCCAATAATTTGTTTAATGACTCTTCAATCTTATTTTCAGAAGAAGATTTTTCATATAATTCTGCGGATTTTTGAATCAAATCTCTGTCTGCCCAACAACCTGACATATTTGCACCTTTGGGCATAAAAATCGGATTCAGGCATTTCGCAATACCTAATGTAATAAAACTCGGTATAATACAGTTTACAAATAAACCTGAAGATTCTCTTCTAAAGGCTTCAAAACCTGCAAACCAGTTCGTCATTGTTTCCACTATGGTTCTCGGCAAAATTGCAGACAACATATCAACAACGGCAACGTTTACCATAGGCATTTGTTCACATTTTTGTAAACCTGCTAATAAAAGCGAACCAACTCCTTTAAATGAAGGGGTCTGTGCCTGTTTCATTTGTCGTTTTGTAAAATTGCTATTCTTTTCGGTTCTGTTTTCTACACCAATTCTGTTAATCATACACTTATATCGTACACATTTCCTTTTGGTATAAGTTAATTATATCAACTTATATATATATTTAAAAGCAGGACAAAACAGAAATTGCCTAAATTTCTTCAAATGTTAAGAGATTGTAAAGATGATTTTTTGAATATTTTTTTCTATATGAGAAACATTAGTTGTGTAAAAAGTTTTTGTAAAGTGTTTTATAATTAAGTGTCAAAATATTACGCTAAATTACGCAATATTATGTTGCAATTTTATTGTAAATTTTTGTAAAAATTTTTCATTTTTCTTTCACATTACCCTTATTTTTATCCGATTGTACGATAATATTTTTTATTTTTTATAAATAAAATCATGTAAAAGAGGGTTCAATGAAAAAATTTTTGATATTAATATGCTTTTTTATTCTTCCTGCATTTGCTTATGAAGTATTTTATCCGGAAGAATATAAATATAATGAAAGCAGCGACAAACTACTTTTTGTATTGGATTTTTCCAACAGTATGACTGATTATTTGGAACACCAAACAAAGGTAAATCAAGTTAAAGATATGATGCGGTATATTCTTCCACAGATATCAAAAGACACAAAAGTCGGATTACGAGTTTACGGTCACACATGTAATTTAATTGCATATAATGCTTGCAGAAGTTCGGAATTAATTGTTCCTCTTGGTTTTAACAACACTTCTCGTATAAGCTACGAATTATCACGACTAAAACCCAAAGGAATGACTCCGATTACTTATTCACTTAAGCAAGCGGTAAAAAAGGATTTAAACGGATATGACGGCATAAAACATATAATATTACTTACAGACGGTGGTGAAAATTGCGACGAAAGTCCTTGTGATTATGCAATAGAGTTAATGAAAACAAGAAGAGATATCAAAATTGATGTAATAGCCTTTAATGTATATGATGACGATGATTTGGCACAACTCAAATGCACTGCCGATGTAACAGGCGGGCATTTTTCGGAAGCGGAAACAAAAGCGGAATTATTTCGCTCCATGCAAGATATGATAGTTCCGCATAAAAACGTTAATGCTGTAATTTTTCATGAAAATGAGTAATTAAAAACCTAATTACATTATTAATATTATCAAAAGCCTTTTCGTTTTTTTAGTTCAGCAAGTTCTGTTTGAAACGGAGAAATCTTTGTTAATTTATCCATGATAATAGGCATTTTTTCTATAACATAATCAATATCGCTCTCTTTTGTATATCTGGATAAACTAAATCTTATAGAACCATGTAAAGCCGTAAACGGTATACCCATAGCCCTTAATACATGACTTGGTTCCAGAGAACCTGAAGTACACGCGCTTCCTGAACTTGCACAAACTCCTATATCACTGAGATGAAGCAGTATAAGTTCGCCTTCTACATATTCAAAACCGATATTTGTAGTATTTGGAACCCTTCCTGAGATAGAAGTATTCAAGCGTGCATTAAATACATTTTTTAAAATACCTGATTCCAGTTTATCGCGGAGTCTTTTAACTTCTGTAAGCTCATAAGTCATATTATCTAAAGCAAGTTCTGCGGCTTTTCCCATGCCTGCAATATATGGGACATTTTCCGTACCGGCTCTCATTCCGCGCTCTTGATGTCCTCCGTTAATCAAAGGGGTAAGCCTTACGTCGGGTTTGACATACAGAGCGCCTATTCCCTTCGGCGCATGGAATTTATGGCCGGAAATACCAACCATATCTATTAACGTATCTTTTACGTTCATAGGTATTTTTCCGGCAGCTTGAACTCCGTCTACAAACACTCTTGTGTCAGGAGAGTTTGATTTTACATATTCTGCAATCTCTTCAACAGGATGTACAACTCCTGTTTCATTATTCGCCCACATAACCGACACAAGTGCGGTATCTTTGTCTAGTTTTTCTTTAAGTTCTTCAACATCTAATTCACCGTGAGCGTTAACACCTATATAATCAACTTTATATCCTTGTTTTTCAAACCATTTATAAGTGTTTAAAACACAAGGATGTTCAACTTTTGTTGTGATAATATGGTGCTTTTCTTTATTGCAATTTAAAACACCCTTTATTGCCATATTTGCAGACTCTGAGCCGCAAGACGTAAAAAATATTTCTTTTTCATCTTTTGCTCCAAAAAAGTCACGAACTTTTACTCGTGCTTCTCTTATTGCAGAAGCGGGTTTTTTTGCAAAATCGTACATGCTTGATGGATTTGCATACTCATCATACAAATACGGAAGCATTTCTTCATATACTTTTTTATCTACGGCTGTTGTTGCATTATTATCTAAATATATCATTATTTTAGTCCTTTTTATAAAATTTTTACTAAATCTTGTTCTATTAATTTATAAAAATATTCATCTAATTTATAAAAATCAGATATATTAACCACATAAGATAATTTACTTTTATCAAATTTTTCTTTTATCTTATCTATATCTTCATTTTGTGCAGTTTCTTTGCCTTTTACCATTATATCCAAATCAGAAAGAAAACGAAAATCTCCTTTCACACGAGAACCATAGTAATAAAAATCATATTTTTTTTTAAATGGTTCAATAATTGTTTTTATAATTTCTTCTTCTTCCTGTGTTACACCTTTAATTGTCATTGCCTTTTTCCTTTAATTTAGCAATAAAATATTCTGTATCTTTAATAAAATCAGGTACAAGTTTTATTAAATTTCTTGCTTTAACAATGTTATATTCATGTGCAGTGTTATTGTGCTGCTCATAATAATTTTTCCAATTTTCCCAATTTTGTGCATACCCGTATCCCTGCATAAATCTGAATATATTATTCATTGTGAGTTCTTCGTCATTTTTCCCATATTTTTTTATCAAGATTTTTTTTGCAAGTTTCCAAGCGGTTTCAAGTGTGTACTCATATCTCTTTACACAAGAATCGGCAATATATTGTATAAAAACAGAATCTTGGTTATTTTTATAGTCATTATAACATTCTTTTAGTGTTTTATAAGAATTCTCTAAATTTGTCGTATCAATCATTTAATATCCTTTATACTTCTACTTTATGATCAAACCAATCTTTTGTCATTTTAAGATTATCATCTGATTTTACTTTTTATAATTGTTTAAAATAAAAATTATACCTGCTCAACTTCTAAGTTTTTATCAACTTTATCTTTTAAGATTGATTCAACAAAGCTTTTTATCGTCATTTGAGCATTTTTGCATCCTTGACACATTCCCGTAAGCTTTACTTTCACCTTATTTCCTTCTAAATCTACAAACTCAATATCTCCACCATCTTTTTGCAATTCCGGAGATATCTGCTGTTCTATAACTTTGCTTATTTTAAGTATTTTTTGTGTTGGTGTAAGTTCCGAAACAGAAGTTTGCTGTTTTTTATAATACGTATCTAAAATATCTTGAATATTACCTTTACATCTTCCGCAAGCTCCGCCGGCTTTTGTGTAATTTGTTATTTCTTCAACAGTTTTTAAACCGTTAATTTTTATTGCTTCCCAAATTTGACTTTCTGTTACATTAAAACACGTGCAAACTATCTTATCAGCGCTTTGGGATAAATTTTCTTCAGTGTTGTCCTCTGCATATTTACCCCCGTAATATTTTTTTAGAGCATCCTCTAAAGCTTCATGTCCCATTACGGAACAGTGCATTTTTTCTTGCGGAAGCCCCCCGAGTTCTTCTGCAATATCTTTATTAGTTATTTGCTTTGCCTCTGATAAGGTTTTTCCGATAATCATTTCGGTTAAAATACTTGATGATGCTACTGCTGAACCGCATCCAAAAGTTTGGAATTTAGCGTCTACAATCTTTTCACCATCAAGTTTTAAATATAATTTAAGTGAATCACCGCACGCAAGCGAACCCGCTTCACCTATTAAATCAGCATCATCAATTTTTCCGACATTTCTTGGATTTCTGTAGTGATCCAAAACTTTTTCAGAGTAATCCCACATATTTCACCTCGTTTGCATTTATTTTCTGTTGTTATCATTTTATATCAAAGGTACATTATTTTAAATCACTCTTTTTAAAATTTAATTATTTATTAATAATTGCGGATTTTTAAACATTGTATTATATTTTAGATAGAACTAAGCGAGTAATTATCATGAAAACAATATCGTCATTTCAAAAACTTAAAGATAACAACGAAAAAATAGTTATGCTTACTGCATATGATTATTCTACAGCCCAAGTCCTTGATAAAGCGGATATTGACGGAATTTTAGTCGGAGATTCTCTTGCAATGGTGGCTTTGGGATATGAAAATACTTACAATATCACTATTGATGAGATGCTTATTTTTATAAAGGCTGTTTGCAGGGGTGCAAAAAATTCCTTCATTATTGGTGATATGCCATTTATGAGCTATAATCTTTCCTTAGAACAAGGTTTGCGAAACGCAGGGAAAATGATATCTTCAGGAGCTAATGCCGTTAAGCTTGAAGGATGCAACGAGTATATATTAACTTTAATAAAACGCTGTACCGAGTCCGGCATTCCTGTTTTAGGGCATTTGGGATTTACTCCGCAGCTAATGAATACTCTAGGCGGGTACAAAATACAAGGCAAGACTTCCGAAAAAACAGAAGCTATTTTATCTTGTGCTAAAAAATTGCAAGATGCCGGATGTTTTGGAGTAGTATTGGAACTCATGCCGGCAGAGAGTGCAAAATACATAACAAATAATCTTCATATTCCTACAATAGGAATAGGAGCAGGGAAATATTGTTCGGGACAAATTGTTGTAACTGACGATATAACCGGAAAGTTTACGGATTTTACCCCTAAATTTGTAAAAAAATATACCCACATTCACGATATTTTGTTAAAAAGTATTCAAGAATATAAAAAAGAAGTAAAAGATGAAATATTTCCTTCAGAAAAAGAGTCTTTTGAACTTGTAAAAGAAGAAAAGGAAAAATTATCTTTAGTATAAAGTTATGAAAATAATATCAGACGAATTTACCGAACAAATACGCTTAGACAGTTATCTTAATGAATATCTGCCTGATTTTTCCCGTTCACGAATTCAAACTGAAATAAAAAAAGGTGCCGTAATTGTAAACGGAAAAACACAAAAACCGGCTTATATTGTAAAAGCAGGGGATGAAATTGAAGTTAACATTTATTCAGAAACTCTTAAAATCCTACCGGAAAATCTGAATATAAATGTTGTATATGAAGATGATAACATGGCGGTTGTAAATAAGCCTTCCGGTATGCTTACTCATCCGACTGCAAAAGAGAAAACCGGAACTCTTGTGAACGGACTTTTATACAGATACGGAGAAAATTTATCTGACATTAACGGTGAATACAGGCGAGGAATTATTCACAGGCTTGACAGAAATACCTCAGGACTTCTAATGATAGCAAAAAACAATCCTGCTCACGAATATCTTGCTTCTGCAATAAAAAATAAATTAACCGATAAAAGGTATTTTGCCGTTGTTAAAGGGATTTTGGAACAAGATAATTTCGTTATAAATAAACCGATTGCTCGTAATCCTGCTAAACCAAATAAAATGGGAATTTTTGAATACGGAAAAGAAAGTATCTCTGAAGTTTTTGTTTTAAAAAGATATAAAGATGCAACTTTGGTTGAAATACATCTTATAACGGGACGAACTCATCAAATAAGAGTACACTTGGCTTCCATAGGACATCCCGTTTATAACGATACTCTTTACGGTTTTGGAAAAATGAAAATAAAAACCGAAGAGCAGGTTTTGCAATCCTACAAACTCTCTTTTCCAAAACCGTTCAGCGGAGATATCTTATCTCTTGAAATAGATAAAGACGAAAAATTAAAAAAAGTTTTAAGTTTTTTAGAAGTATAATTGTTTTATGAAAAATTCAAAATTAGGAATAGTTTTTGTTTTGCCTGCTCTAATCGGAACTTTTATTTTTATAATAATACCGATATTTTGTTCATTTGCTCTTAGTTTTACCGAATGGGATTTATTGAATGAAATAAAATTTGTCGGTTTAGAAAACTATAAAACGATTTTTTCAGAATCTGAATTCATAAGTATTTTGATAAATACAATTGTTTATGCATTATCAGTAACATTTTTTGCCGTAATCATTCCGATTATTATAGCAGCAATTTTAAATACAAAGATAAGAGGAAGTGAAATTTTTAAAACCGTCTATTTTCTGCCTTTTATTACTCCTGCAGTAGTTATAGCAATTGTTTGGGCTTGGATTTTTGACCCGAACATAGGGTTTATAAATACAGTATTAAAAACAAACTATACATGGCTCTTTGATACCAAACTTGCAATGCCTGTACTTATTTTTGTATCAGTTTGGAAACTGATAGGATACAACGTCATTTTATTTTTAACGGGATTTTCTTCCATTGATAACAGCCTTTATGAAGCAGCGAAAATAGACGGAGCAAGTGCTACAAAAACATTTTTTAAAATAACTCTTCCTTTATTAAAACCTACAACGTATTTCGTTATCCTTGTTACTGCGATTTCTTCTTTTCAAGTATTTGATTTAATATACATTATGACAGAAGGAGGACCTTCCGGAAGTACAAACGTTATTGTTTATTCTATATATAAATATGCGTACGAATATTTTGATATAGGAAAATCGTGCGCTCTGGCATACATATTATTCATCATAATTTTATCACTCGGTATAATACAAAAAAGCATATCTTCAAATAAAAAAAATAATTCTCTTTAAAATAGACAAACTCTTATTATTATTGTAAAATTGAACCTGTAAATAATAATAAGGTGATTTTGTGGATAAATTGAATTTTTTAACAGCAGGCGTCCCTTTAAGAGCAGGAAATAAAGGATATGAAGCCGGTTTTGAAGTTTTGGATACAATGGGTTTAGACGGTTTGGAACTGGAATTTGTACGAGGTGTAAGAATAAGTGATAAGAGCCGTGAAGTTGTCGGAAATTCCACAAAAGTTATAACTGCTCATGCGCCATTTTATGTAAACCTTAACGCAAGAGAAAATGAAAAATTAGAGGCAAGCGTTCAACGTATTATAGAAACAGCTCAAACAACCAATGAACTTGGAGGTTTTAGTATTACATTCCATGCCGGATTTTATTTGGGAATGGATAAAGAACTCGTTTATAAACAAATCTCATCTCAAATTAGTATCATAACTAAAGAATTAGAAAAAGCCGGTAATAATATTTGGATAAGACCGGAAACAACAGGAAAGGCAACTCAATGGGGAGATTTGGAAGAAATTATTCGCCTGTCGGAAGAATTTCCTAATGTACTTCCGTGTGTAGATTTTTCACATCTTCATGCAAGATATAACGGCATTTCAAATACTTATGATGAATTTTGCAATATCTTTGAAACAATCGGAAAACGTTTGGGACAAACTGCTTTAGATAATTTTCACGCTCATATTGCAGGAATAGAATACGGAGCTAAGGGCGAAAAAAAACATCTTAATTTAGATGAGTCAGATATGAATTATAAAGATTTACTAAAAGCATTTAAGGACTTTGATATAAAAGGTGTTATTGTATGCGAAAGTCCAAATATTGAAGATGACGCAAAGCTTATGAAAGATTTTTATCTGAATTTATAAAAATTGCTGCGCGCTTTCTTATTCTTTTATAATTGACACCATTTAAGCATTTTTATATAATTTTATAGATGTATATTCCGTATGAAATAATAGGTAATTTTATAAGCTATTTTTGCAAAAATAAGAATATTAGGGACTTTTTTTATGACAAAAAAATTGCCCAAAATCTTGAATACATAAAACGAAATAAACCAAAAGTATTAAATAAAATAAGTCAAAAGCTAAAGAAAAACGAAAAAATCAATGTCGTTTTTTACGTTTACGATTTTTCAAAATGGAAATGCAAATATGTTTATGACATTTTCTCTCAAGACAAAAGATTTAACGTAACAATTTTGGTTACGAAAAGCGGAGCAAAAAATAAAAACAACCCGAGTTATCAATCTGCTAATGATGTTAAAAAAAATTATGAATACTTTAAGCAAAAAGGATATAATACAAAACCAGCCTATGATATTAATAAAAGCAAATTTATCCCTTTTAAAAAATTTTCGCCTGATATAATTTTTTACCAACATCCGTGGTACGTAGAAACTTCTCAGGGACCTGTTGTATGTTCTGAATTTGCTCTAACGGCTTATATACCATATTATTTTCAAATGGAAGTTGATGATATTGATAATAAAATTGATTATTATTTAAGATTTCACAGTTATGTTGAAAAATATTATGTATTGGACAGTCAAATAGAGAATAAATTCAAAGAAAAGATGGAAAATAAGGGTAAAAATGTTGTTGTAACAGGCTATCCGTATTTAGACTATTTTAAAGAAAATCAAGAAAACGGTGAATATATTATTTACGCCCCGCATTGGACCGTAAACGGTATCGGGCTAAAATACGGAACTTTTCAAGATAACGGACAATTTATGCTTGATTTTGCAAAATCTCACCCTGAACAAAAATGGATTTTTAAACCCCATTCTCTTTTAAAAAAATCTCTTTTTGATACAGGATTAATGTCAAAAGAAGAAATTGAAAATTATTATAACGAATGGAAAAAAATAGGAATTGTATACGAAGGATGCGAATATCTTGAATACTTCAAAAAGTCAAAATTGATGATTACGGATAGCTGCTCTTTTTACGGAGAATATTTTGTTACCCAAAAACCGCTAATTATGCTCCTTTCCGATTTATCTCCGTTTAAATCAAGAAAAAATCCTATTTTAGAATCTTACTATTATGCATTTAATACTGATGAACTAAAAAACCTCATAAATAAAATTCCGGAAAACGATTATTTAAAAGAAAAAAGAATAAATTTACTTAAAAATATGAAAATGCTAAACAATAATGCTTCACAAAATATTTTGCATGATATACTAAAAGAAATAGGAGAATATAATGGTCAGTAAATATTTTGAAAGAAAAACAGAAACTAAAGAGTTTATTGATGGTATAAACGAAATACTTAACTCTTTGAAAAATAAAAAAGTCATAATATATGGTGCCGGCGAAGGATATTTTGAACTGAATAAAAAATATTCTTTTTCAAAAAATCTTAATATTACAGCTATTGCTGATAAAAAATTTGAAACTAAATCTGAAAATATCACAGGTTTAAAACAAATTTTACCAAAACAAATTATTAATGAAGAATTTGATAAAATTATTATTACAAATGAGCAGCCAAAATCGGTAAAAAATTACCTTTTAAATACTTTAGAAATAAATGAGGATAAAATTGTACAAGTTTTTAACGAAGAATTTAAAGAAGAATGTATAAATATAATTTATTTATATAAACATAATTTTCCGGAAACTGTTAAAAAACTTCAAAGAAAATTAAGAAAAAAATCTGTCCTTTTATATGGTGCAGGAGCTTTTTTGGAACTTATTTTAAAATATTTTGATATATCAGATCTTAATGTTATAGGTATTTCTGACAAAAAGTATGAAGGTCATAAATTAAATGAAACATTTCACGGATATAAAGTATACGCACCGAGTGAAATTGCAGAACTAAAACCCGACTATGTTATTGTTACTACAAAGTTTTATCTGTCTTTGATAGAAGATTTATACTATAGCACGTTAAGAAAAACCGGAATAAAAATAAAACCGCTTGTTCAAAAAAGTTTGTTTACACTTTTACGGGAAATATGGAACTAATCTTTTAATATTTCCAAAAGGGCGCTGTCAATATCATATTCTTGAATAAATCCTAATGATTTTAGTTTTGTATTATCTCCTATAAAATCTAATATTGCCGTTTTTTCCTCGTCATACTTTATCAAACCGCTTTTACCTAAAATTTTTTGTATCTTTAAGGCATAATCTTTTAAAAATATACCTTTTCCGGAACAAATATTTAGATCCCCTTCATAAGAACTTTCCAAAAATGTTACAAAAGCTCTTGCAATATCTTTTGTGTACATATAATCCAAAAAATTATTCGGAGATGACAAATTGAATTCAGCATTGTTTTTTAAAGCATTTATTATTCCGGCTGTAAGTCTTGAAGATTTTTCACCGTGTCCGAATACATAAAAAATTCGCCCCCAGCCAAAACTTAGTTTATTTTCTATTGCATACTTTTTACAATTTTGATTGAGCTCATTTTTACAATTTGCGTATATTGTTTTTGGATTTATTTTATCTTTTTCATTTATCAGTGAATGATTCAAATCATACTCAAAACAAGTTCCGGCATATATCGCTCTTTTCCCGCCGTTTTCTTTAAAAATTTTGAGTAAATTTAATCCTGCATCTTTATATTTGTAATTTATAGGATTTGTTAAATAATCACCGCCGGTTATCCAAGCAAAATTAATTAAAAACTCCGGTCTTATAGAACTAAAAACATTTTTTAATGCAACTTCATCAAATAAATCACACTTCAACCAATGAAAACTTTTGTCATCTTGATTATGTGACGAAATAGGATATACTTCATACCCCTTATCTGAAAGATACGGAAGAACTTCTTTTCCTATCAGCCCTGTCGCTCCTGTTACTATAATTTTTTTTGGCATAATCTGTTAATTTATCTTTTTTCTTTGTACATATAATATCAAATATAATATTATTTTAAAAGATTTGCTTTGATAAGTACAGCTTCAATTTTTTCAACCCTTTTTGTTATTTCTTCTTTATCCTTTAATGATTGCAATGTTTCTGTATTTTTTTCTTCATCTCCAATCAGCCAATTTAAATTTACGCCATAATCGTTATAAAGAATTCTTAATAACTTTACAAATGTAGGCTCTCTTTATATTATAATAAAAAATAATAACAAAAATCCGGCATGTTTAAAATACGTGCCGGATTTTTTTTGATTGTTTGTTTGTTGCTTTTACTCACCTATTGATATATAGCAATCTTTTCTTTTATTTACATAAGTTGTATGTAAAAGTTCATGAGCTTTATGAGAATTTGGTTTTTCAAGATGTTTTGAGTACAAATCTTTTATCTCAGGATTTTCGTGAGATTTTCTCCATTCTACATCTCTGTCATCTTGGTATAAACCTTCTGCACGAAGTTCTTTTATATTAGAATCATTGCAGCTTTGAGGCTGGCCTCCGCCGTTTATACAACCTCCTGGACAAGCCATTACCTCTAGCATTTGATAATCAGCCTTTCCTTCTTTTATTTCTCTTATGCATTTTTCTGCTTCACGCAAAGTATTTACAATTTTAACTTTTACCTTTGTTCCTTTTAAATCAAGTTCAACTGTTTTTACTCTTTTTGTTCCGCGCATATCATTTATTACTACATCTTTTAGGGTTTCACCGGTTACAACTTCGTATGCAGTTCTTGCGGCAGCTTCGGCTACACCTCCGGATACACCGAATATTGTTCCTGCACCTGTGTATTTTCCAAACGGTGAATCAGGTTCTTCTCCTTCTATGTTTTTAAAATCAATTCCGGCACCCTTAATCATTCTTCCGAGTTCTTGTGTTGTAAGGACATAATCAATTTCTTGGCGGCCGTCATTCATTTTAAATTGTTCTCTTTTAGCTTCATATTTTTTTGCGGTACAAGGCATTATTGAAACACTTACAAGATTTTCCGGTGTAATATCTTCATAGTACTGAGGTACATATTCTCTGATTATTGCACCCATCATACCTTGAGGTGATTTACAACTTGACAGATGTTCAAGCATATCCGGATGTTGTGTTTCCAAAAATCTTACCCAACCCGGACAACAAGATGTAAATAAAGGCAATTTACCGCCATTTTGAAGTCTGTCAATAAATTCATGCGCTTCTTCCATTATGGTTAAATCCGCAGAGAAGTTTGTATCAAATACCAAATCAAAACCAATTTTACGAAGAGCTGCATTTATCTTCTTTGTTGAATTAACACCCGGCTCAAGTCCGAACATTTCTCCGATTGCCACACGAACAGAAGGAGCAAATTGAACAACAACTTTCTTTGCGGGATTTGTTATTGCATTCCAAACTTCATCAAGCTGAGTAGAATTAATTGTCAAAGCGCCTGTCGGACAAACCGCAGCACATTGACCGCAATTAATACATTCACTTTTTGCAAGCGGTTTACCTGCCATTGGTTCAACAACGGTTTTACTTCCTCTGTTTGCAAAACCGAGAACTTGCAATCCTTGATGTTCGTCACAAGCTCTTACGCAAGCACCACACAATATGCATTTGTTATTATCACGGGTTAATGCACAAGAACTCGTATCAGGCATTGTCATACAATCTCTTTGTGCATACTGTTTTACGTGTTTTATTCCGTATTCTTCCGCATATTTTTGAAGTTCACAATTTCCTGATTTATCACAAGTTGTACATTCTCTGTCATGATTTGCAAGAAGTAATTCAAGAACCATTTTTCTTATTTTTCTTACCTTTTCTGTATTCAAATGTACTTTTATACCTGCTTCCGGAGGCATTGTACAAGAAGAATTAATCATTTTTCTTCCGTTCGGATATTCAACTTCTACAACGCACATTCTGCAAGCACCAAAGGAAGTTAAATCAGGTCTGTAACACAATGTAGGAACATTCATGCCGGCTTTCCTAATCACTTCCAATAGATTGGGTTCGTTTGTAAACTCAACCTCTTTT
>CAJOPY010000195.1 GCA_905236505.1 Candidatus Gastranaerophilales bacterium | reverse complement strand
CCAACAGCCTGATGGTCTCAGAGATACATTATATATAAAAGATGATGATTATAGGTTATCTTATTTGCAAGGTACTTATATAACAACAACCAACCTAACGGAAGAAGATAAAAAACGAATAAAAAAACTTCATTTAGGACCTTTTTATATATCAGTGCATACAACAAATCCTGATTTGCGTGTAAAAATGCTGAAAAATCCAAATGCAGCAAAAATCATGGATAATTTAAAATGGTTTTGTAAAAATGATATTCCTTTTCATGTTCAGATAGTATTGTGTCCCGGATATAATGACGGAGAAGAATTAAAAAGAACTTTGAAAGATTTATCATCTTTGGGTAAAAATTTTTTATCCGCAGCAATTGTTCCTGTTGGTGTTACGCAATTCCGTAGTGAAAAATTAAGAACTGTAGATGAAAAAATAGCAGAAGAAACTCTCCAAATTTCCTCAAGATATAAAAAAGTTTGCTGCTCTGATGAGTTCTTTATTCTTGCCGGAAAAAGTATTCCAAAATCAGATTATTATGGCAGTTTTGCACAGCTTGATGACGGTGTAGGCTCTTTGAGAATTTTGACAGATGATTTTGACTCTCTTGCTCTTCCGCAGAAGCTTAAAAATAATTTAAATATAACATTTGCATGTTCCGTTGCATCCCAAAGTGCATTTATTTATATATCCGAAAAGTTAAACAAAATCCAAAATTTGACTTGTAATATAAAACCCGTAAAATCAACCTATTGGGGTGAAAATATAACAGTTGCCGGCTTGATAACATCTGATGATTTAATAAATTCTATAATAAGTGTAACCTCTGATGTTATATTTGTACCTCAAATTATGCTAAAGCCTTATACAGAGCTTTTTTTAGACGGAAAATCTTTGGATTATGTAAAAGAAAAAACCGGTAAGAATATTATTGTTATACAAGATAATTATTCTATAGCGGAAGCTATTGATTATATCAGCAGTTTTGCAGATTAACATATACGGTTTGTGTTCATTCCTTTTATAAAATCTTTTATATTATTCATTGTTGTTTCCAGTACCGGTTCTGTATATTCTTCAGTGTTATATGCCAGATGAGGAGTTATTAAAACATTTGGCATATCTAAAAGCTTTTCTGTTATTTTATAATTCATTTTTGTGCTCATGGTTTCATTACCGAGTTCTTTAGATTTTCCTTTGACATAATCGCTTTCAAGAATATCTAGTCCTGCTCCTCTGACTTTTCCTGACAGAAGGTTTTCGTATAAAGCGGAAAGATTTATAAGTTCAACACTTGATGTATTTATGATAAATACTCCGTTTTTCATTTTTTTAAATTCTTCTTCTCCGATTATTTGGTAGTTTTCTGTCGTAAAAGGCATATGTAAGTATATGATATCAGATTCAGCCAATAATTTATCAAAAGGTACAACATTGCATAAACTTTGGAATTGCGGAGTTTCTTTATATGATGAAACTAAAACATTTATTTCAAACAAAGCAGCCAGCCTTGCTAATTGTACTCCAACTTTTCCGCACCCGATTATACCGATTGTCATTTTATCAAGAAGTTTTCCTTCGTATTTTTTAGGTGAAATATTATGGTTCCGTATGTCAAACATAGCCATTTTTATATTTCTTGTTAAATCAATAATTATTCCCAATGCAAATTCAGCAACAGCTTTTTCTCCGTATTGTCCGACATTCAAAACAGCAATCCTGTTTTTTGTACAATAATCTAAATCAATGTGAGTAAAACCGTGAGAACGAGTTGCAATAACACGCAGGTTTTTAAATTTTTTTAAGACTTTTTCATTGAGAACAGATGAACGATAAACACATAAAACACAAGTGTGTTCAAATTCATCATCAGTCAATTTGGTTTTTTCTGTTAATGAGTTTTCATAAAACGTTATATCAAAATCCTGAAAGGTATTTTTTTTAAAGAACTCTTTTTCTGACTCTCTTAAATCAAAAAACAACATTTTCATATAAATACTCCTATTTTATTTATAAAAGAGTATTTACTGAATTGAAAAATATATCCATTCTACAACAAGGTATAACTAGCACATAGATTTGTAAAGTTCTGCCAGACCGATTAAATTATTATTTTTATTCATTTGGCTGCACAAACCGAGTTGCGCAAAGCAATCTGATTGGAATTCTGCATCGCACCGTATTTCTTTAAATCTTTCTGCTAAGCCTCCTTTTTCTGCATAATCTTTATTACTAAGCGATGTACTCATTATAATTTGATATTCCATAGCTTCTGATTTTTTATAGTCTGGTAAATTATTAATATTTTGTTTTGTTCCATCGTTAAATAGTCTTGCATAATGCTTTTGAGCTTCTTGATATTGTTCTATTGCTGAATCTTTTAATTTCTTCCATCCTTTGATTGCATTTTCTATAATAGAATTATAAGTTAACAATTCTTCTTTGTGTTCTTGTAATTCATCATACTTAGCTTGTAAATTATTGCCATTATTTTCTAAGCCAGCAATGATTTCATCGTATCTGTTGGATGATAGCAAATATGGAAGTATGTCTCCGTTTTCATCATAACTTTCGCGAACAGCAGGTTGATATGAACTTCTGTTCCAAAAAGTTGCTTCTTTATTAGTGTTGTTACCGACTTGTGGTGTCATAATATAATCCTCTTATACATATATAAAGTAAATTTCACTCAAAAAATTGCCTTTTTTCTTATATTTATTAAGATATGTAACAAAAATTAAAAAAAACATTTACTTTTTTTACATACTGTTGCAATAATATATTTGTATAGAGTATATATCACAAATCTATAGGGTAAATGTATTCGGGGTAAGGACCACGACACGTAACGGATATGGTTTACAAAACAAGGAAGTATTAAGGAGTACGCAGATAAACGATTAAGGATAATCGCTTAGCAGAGCTTAGTATTTCAATCAAAAACACAGTTAATATTCGGGAAAAAGGCAAGTCCGTTTATTAAGACTATTCCCAATCAAAGAGGCTTAACTATAGGCCTTAGTGAGGCTGCATTTAAAAGTTTTTAAGTGCCGTCACAGGTGAAACTGCGCAAAAATAAGTTGAGAGAACATAGTAAAAGTCATGCAAGGAAGTATGGCTAAAAGT
>CAJOPY010000194.1 GCA_905236505.1 Candidatus Gastranaerophilales bacterium | reverse complement strand
TTTCTGATTACAGATCGGGTCAAAAATTTATTACCAATGTTTTTAACAAATTTAAATGGTTTAAGATTCTTTAAATTGGAAAATCCGACTGTTTTTTTAGGTTTCGGAACATTTCTTTCCGCACCTTCAAGCATAACTTTGCCGCTATTATTGTCTGAAAATACGGTATTTATTTTTGCCGGTTTCTTTTTTTTAGATAACCAGGAAATTCTTCTTAACGGATTATTTTGTACTCCGTCAGGTCCCCCAACTTTTTTTGACATAATAATTCTCCTTTTCCCATCTTATAACATTGATTAAAATCTTACTCTTTTTAAGGATTTTATATCCTCACTATAATAAAGTTTTTTTGTCTTTAGAAATTGCCTTTTTTTTATTTTTTATTAAGAAATGTTACAATTATAATTTTTATCCTAAAGTTTTTAAAAAAAATGCCGATAATAATATTACTTACAATTGTAAAAATATAATAGGAGCGGAAAATGGGCGATATTAACGGAATCAATCAATTCGGAAGTTTGGTATCAAAAACGGGGAAACAAGTATCAATAGATGAAATTATGAAATATGACCGAAACGGTAACGGTACGTTGGAAAGCAGCGAGCTGAGCAGCGCACTAAAGGCGCTGGAACTTGATTCTGTGGATTTCAAAACCATAGACGCTGATAGTAATAAACACATTGATGAAATGGAACTGACTCTTTGGGAACAAAAAGTCAAAATTCAGGAACTTATTAACAAAAAATTGCAAGAAGCTGCTGCTGATACAGTTTTGGCTCCGAAAATTGCTGATATACAAGCAGGACTTGTTGAATTAATGAACGAGTTTTTAAATGAAGATCATCAGTATATTTCAATTTTGTCTGTTAGCTTTGAAGACAAGCTTAACGTAAAATATGAAGAGTTAAAAGCGGGTATTTATGCAAATGACCCGACTACGGTTCAAAACAGCGTAATAGATGAACTTTATAATGAGATTATTCTTAAAGGATATTCCGCAGAAGAAGCTCAAGCTATGACTAAAACATTGGAAGCAAAAGCAAAAACTTATGCTGCATCATATTCGGGCGAGAATTTGAATGCTGATTTAAAAACGTTTTTAAGTGATTATATTTTTAAATCAGACAAAGAACGCGCAGAAGATGCGATAAATACCTATAGAGAAGTTGAAGCCGGAATAAACGGATATACAAGCGAAGAAGATCTTGCAACATTAAAAGAAGCTGTGACAGCGATGTTTCAGGAGTTTATAAAACAGGGTATTACAATAAGATTTTGCGGGATTAATATTTTATCAACAGCAGCAATTAGTCAGGCTTTAAAACAGTATACAAACGCTGAAAACTTAAAAAAAGATATTAATGCAGCTTTAGATAGTTTAAGCGATACAACAAAAGCGGAAGAATTACGTAACGATGCGGTTTTGGAAGCTGAAAAACAGGAATATGAGCAATTTAAAAAAGTAACCGGAGATAAATATGTAATAAATTCGGGCTTGGTAAATTTGAGTGCTGTTCCCGGAATAAATGATAAAATTGTATACACAGGAAGACACGAAAAAGAAAGAATTCAAGATATCGCAAGAGAAGCGATTGAAAAAGGTAAAATAAAAGAACAAATGGAAGCTCAAATAAGAGTAGTAACACAAGACTATAATATAGAGTTTGATAAGGTCAAAAACGTTTTTGAAAATGTTTACAATTCATCTCTTATGCAAGCTCTTGAAAATATTACATACGAAAAAACTAACCACAGAAAAATTAATAAAAAGAAAGAATACACAACCGATCAAACGCTAAAAGAAATCATTGATAACTTTATAAGCATTTTTAACACAAATATGCCGCTTGCAATCAACACTCTTAATGCATCTTTCGGTGATATTAACACGGAAGACCTTAACCTTACAAAATTAAATCAAACCGAAACCGTTGATGAAAAAGGTAATGTCACAACTTCTAATATAAAAGATGCGGACGGTAATACTCCGGAATACGATTTTACCAAACTTTACGAGCAAGGTAAAACGGTTACAGTTGAGAAAAAAGGCGCTGATTACTTTGTTACTGTCGCCGAACAAATACTTGACGGACTAAAAGCTCAACTTCTGCAAAAAGCTCAAGCTTCCTGCAGAGCTAACGGAGTCACTTTTGACAGAAGCGCTTTTGACAACATCTTTGATAATGCTAAAGTAGAAGCGCTAGGGAAAGGTGTCAGCGGAG
>CAJOPY010000193.1 GCA_905236505.1 Candidatus Gastranaerophilales bacterium | reverse complement strand
CCGAACATGTTTCCTCCAAACATGTTACCGCCGAACATTCCGCCGCCATAAACTCCTCCAAATGATGGTAAGAAGCCGCCGATTATATTACCGAGAACTCCGGCAACACTTGCGCCTAAGCCCCATTTGAAACCGCCCCTGAAAGCGCCCCTGAAACCGCCGCCTATTCCGGTATATATATTTATTGTGGTTTTAAAAATGCTGTTACCATAGCTGCTTCCGCTATTTCCGGAATAATGAAACATCAAATCATGCTTTAGCGGGCTATGATTGCATGTTAGTCTATGTAGTCTATGATTGCCGCAGTCCCAATGAGCCATATTTCTTACCTCATATTTTATACATCTTATATATATAAAGTATTTAAATTTTAGGTAATTTCATACTGAGATAAATTTGTTACAAAACTTAACAATAAAGACACAAATATATATAATCAGCGTTAAAATATTGTATTACAGCTATTTTAACAATTATATAAAAAACATGATAAAATAAGATGTACACATTTTTATTTACAAATTTAAAATATATGTAACAAAAATTCTTTCAAAAGGAGTTAAGTAAATGAAAATAATAATTCAAGCAGGAGGAAAAGGAACTCGTCTTGAAGGGTTAACAAGAAATAAGCCAAAATGTTTGGTGCCGGTGAATAATTTGCCGATAATATTTTATGCGTTTCAAAAGTTTAAAGATGCTGAATTTACTATTATTGCAGATTATAAAACGGAAGTATTGGAAAAATATCTTCAAGCTTTTGGGGCTCAGTACAAATACAGAATAATTAAAGCTGATAAAAAAGGTACTGTTTCCGGTATTAAAGAAGCAATAAAAGATTTTGATGAAAATGAACCGCTGATGATTATGTGGTGCGATTTGATTTTGTCAAAAGATTTTAAAATACCTGAAAAAATCGGAAATTATATCGGTATATCAAAAGACTTTGAATGTCGTTGGTCTTATTTAAACAATAAATTTATAAAAGAACCTTCAAAAGAAAACGGTGTAGCAGGTTTATTTATATTTAAAGACAAAAAAGTTTTGGCTGATATTGCTGAAGAAGGAGCGTTGGTCGGTTGGCTCCAAAATCAAAATATAGAATTTGATAGAATAAATTTGTACGGCTCAAAAGAAATAGGAACGCTCCTTTCTTATTCCGATAATACAGATGATTTTCCGCGCTGCCGTCCTTTTAATTCAATAGAATTTCAAGGCGATATAATTATAAAACGCGCTATAAATGAGCAAGGTCAAAAAATTGCACTTGACGAAATTGCTTGGTACAAGCACGTAAAAAAATTAGGGTATGAAAATATACCGGAGATATTTGAGTATGAACCTCTAAAAATGAAACGGGTGCAAGGCAAAAATATATACGAGTACGATTGTTTAACGCGAAGTCAAAAAAGACAAATATTAATAAAGCTGACAGACGCTCTAAAAGAGTTACATAATTTGGAACCGCCTAAACCTGTTAATATACAAGATATTGAAGATAACTATATAAATAAAACTTTTGACAGACTCGCAAAAGTGGAAAAGCTTGTTCCGTTTGCAGATAAAGAGTTTATAAAAATTAACGGGCAATATTATCATAATATATTTTTCAACAAAGAAGAGTTGAAAACTGCTATAAAAAAATATTATCCGTCAGAATTCAGGTTAATACACGGAGATTGCACGTTTTCTAATCTAATGTTTGATACGTTTAAAATGAAAGCTGTTCTCATTGACCCGAGAGGATACTTCGGAAAAACAAAATTGTATGGTGATGTTGATTACGACTGGGCAAAACTTTATTATTCCATAAATGGTGAATATGACCAATTTAATCGTAAAAAGTTTACGCTTGATATCAGAGAAAAAGAAGTAGAACTGGAAATCAGACCAAATAATTGGTCTGATACGGAAGAGTTTTTCTTTGAATGCTTATCTAATATAAACAAAAATAAAATAAAACTATTACATTCAATAATATGGCTATCACTTACAACATACGCTTGGGAAGATTATGACAGCATATGCGGAGCATTTTATAAGGGAGTTATGAAGCTTCAGGAATGTGAGGATGTTATATAATGATGGAATTTTCACCTCTTGCAAAAACTTGGATAATTGACGTTGACGGAACTATTGTAAAACATAACGGGTATAAAATTGACGGGTATGATACCTTGCTTGACGGAGCAAAAGAATTTTTCGGGAATTTACCGCAAGAGGATAAAGTAGTATTACTGACTGCAAGAAAAGATGAATGCTTAGAAAATTTAAAATGTTTTTTAAAAGATAATAATATTCGCTATGATTATATTTTAACAGATATGCCTATGGGTGAAAGAATTTTGGTTAACGACAGAAAGCCAAGCGGACTTGATATGGCATATTCAATAAATAAAAATCGCGATGAAAAATTAATAATAAACTATAGAATAAATGAAAAACTATAAATAACTATTTATAAAAAAGCGACTTTGCCTTTTTATTATTAGGTTTGTAATGTTATTGTCGGGATTTTTAAGTTTTTGCCGCGTTTCACCCAATCTGCTTTCTATTAAACATTCTTTAAAATAATTTAGCCAATAAACCAAATAATATACTTTTTAAGTACTGAAAGGGAGGAAGTTGGTTATAACTATTTGCACAAAATATCAAAAAGAGATAGACATTAAGCCT
>CAJOPY010000192.1 GCA_905236505.1 Candidatus Gastranaerophilales bacterium | reverse complement strand
TTGTGCATCAAAGTTTTCAGCAACGTTTACTGACTCTTGGCCTGTCATAGAGTCAATAACCAAAAGCTTTTCAGCAGGGTGGTAAACTCTGTCAATAAGCATCAATTCTGCCATCATATCCGTATCTATTTGCAAACGGCCGGCTGTATCTAAGATAAGTGTGTTAAAGCCGTTTTCTTTTGCATAAGTTATTGCTCCTGATATTATTGCATTAACATCTTTTTCATCTTTTGAATAAACCTCTGCCCCAATTTGTTCTCCTAATGTCTTTAATTGGGTAATAGCTGCAGGTCTGTAAATATCACAAGCAACAAGAAGAGGATTTCTTCCTTCTTTTTTTAATTTTACCGCAAGTTTAGCAGAAGACGTTGTTTTTCCGCTTCCTTGCAAACCAAGCATCATTATAATATTGGGATTTCCTGAAAAATCAAGAGGTTTAACTTCATTACCTAATATTTTTATCAATTCGTCATGAACAATTTTTACAAGCTGTTGTGACGGATTAACCCCTGAGATGACATTTTCTCCTTCAGCACGGTCTTTTATCGCAGAAATAAATGATTTTACCACTCTTAAATTCACGTCTGCTTCTAAAAGAGCACGTCTGATTTCTCTAAGCGCATCTTGCATATTTTCCTGCGTTAATTCTTTTTGACCTGCAGTTTTTCTTATAATATCTTGTAATTTATCTGATAATGAGTCAAACATAATATCCCTCTAATGTTGTGATACAAGAGTATCACAAACAAAGGATTATGTGAACACGTTCATATGATTTTCTGCGTTGTCATCTTTAACTTTTTCAATACTTTCTATCATCTTTATTATTGAATTTTGCTCAGTTTCAAGATTTTTCATTCTTGTATCAACTCTTGTTTCTTTTTCATTAATAAGATTCTTTTGATATTCGTATTCAGCTTGAGCCTCATATGAAGCCCCGCTGTCATTTACTACAAAAATATTTTTATAACAGCTTGCATCGTCCATTTCATAATCATACCTATAACTTCCGCATCCGCAAGTTGCTTCTTCATCGTAACAATCGTTCTCTACCATTGTTACAACATAGTACTGGTTGTTTTGAAGCATTTGGTTAAGATAATCATTATCTTCAACCCCGTCATCAGCTATCCAACCGTTTTCAGATATTGCGGTAAAGATTTTGTCATAAAACGCAATTTGCTTTTCCTGTTCCGATTTAAATATTTGATTACGGGAATCGTTGTTTGTATTATAAGTGCTTAGTGCATCTTCATAAACTTTTTGTTTAGCTTCCAGCCCTGTATACCAAGAATTCCATTCGGTAGATTCAGTGTCTTGCAGTGAGTATACTCTTTCACCTGCTTCGTTTTGTGAAGATGTTCCGCCGTTTACCGTATAACAGCTCATAATTTTTTGCATTACCGTTGATACAGGAATAGTCCAATTTCCGGTAGATCCGGTTATACCCATTGTTGAACGTTCACTGTCACCTTTTTCACCGCTTGCATCAATAGTTCCCGCCAAAGCATTTGCAGCATCGTCACAAGCAGTTGTGAAAGCTGTCTTGTCTTTTGCTCCCAAAGAATCGGTAAAATACTTGCTCATATTATTTTTTATGGCATCAGTAAGTTTTTTAATATCGGAACCGCTTGACAGCGTATAATTTGAACTGCTGTCCATTCCGCTTATTGAACCTATATATCCCATACAATCTTCTGCTGTACAAACAGCAGAAGCGGGAGCGGAATCAAGCCAGTTTAAATAATCAGCTTTTGCTTTATCCATAGCTGTTGTATCATTATCTAATGTTGTTTCTAATTGAGTATAGTTATTTATATCTTCTTCCGATATTCCTAATAAAGAAGCCAGAATATTTGTTCTTGTATCTCCGCTCCAGCTTCCGCCTGCTGCCCCGTTTGGAGAAAGCATTTCGGCATATTTTTTATACTTTCCGTCTATTACAACCTTTCCTGAAGAATCGGTTAATAAAACAGGACTGTTATTGTTGGCAGCGTTCGGGCGCATAAGGATAGAATAGCTTAAATCTTGATATGTTACACCTGAATTATTAGACCATTTTAAAACTTTGGAACTTAAAGCTTCATTATAATTGCGACTAACCTCTCTCATTTCCCTTGTTAATGACATTTTTTCAAGTGACAAAAACTGCAACTCCCTGCCGATATCGTTTTTACGACCGGTAAGCTGCAATAGTCTAACTTGTGATGCTGCCATTCCCATTTATCGCTTTTCCTTATTTTTGTCCCTTTTAATATCTATATCGGCATTTTTTATAAAAAACTTTAGGAAATCACAAAAATTGTTACATAACTTTACATAATCTGTAACATTTATTAACATTTCATTTTTATAATTTACAATGTTTTTTTATTTTGGTATAATACTTATGTGAATAGTTTCTTAAAAAAGAACGGTCATTGATTACCCGTTCTTTTTTTATTTAAGCGGGAGCAAAGCTTAATATGCTATTCTCCTCATTAATAAAGGAGGCTTATGAAACAAGATATTAACAGACACGAAGTTCTTGAAAAAATCACACCGTTAATTGAAAATACAGCAATGAGGTTCGGATATATTCCTATAGAAATAGAATTTATAAAAGAAAATCATCGTTGGTTTTTGAGAATATATCTTTATTCTAAAGAAAAAGATGTAACACTGGACGATTGCGAAAATGTTACTCGTTCATTAAATGACTTTTTAGATGAACTTATTCCTGTTAAATACTATTTGGAAGTTTCTTCTCCCGGACTGGAAAGAAAATTTAAGTCGGATAAAGAATTTTTATATTTTAAAGGAAGAAGAATCAGTCTTAAGTTAAAAGAACCGCTTAAAGATGAAACAGAAAAAATATTTAAGGGTGAAATAATAGATTGGGATGATATTGAAGGTTTAAAATTTTTACGTTTTGATGACGGAGAAGAACTGACAATTCCCAAAAGTAACATTCAATCGGCAAAATTATATATAGATTAACATAGAAAGGATAAAAAATGATTAAAATCGGAACAGCATTATTTGAAGCTTGTGAAGAGCTTGAAAGAGAAAGAGGAATTTCAAAAGATGTAATAATATCTTCCCTTTGTGATGCACTTGTAGCTGCATACAAAAAACATATGCACGTAAAAGAAGCTGCTAATATTGAAGCAATTTTTGATGAGCAAACCGGAGAAATTGGTGTTTTCTCTACAAAAGTTGTTGTTAAAAATGTTGAGGATCCTGATATGGAAATATCTTTGGAAGATGCTCAAGAAATTGATGATGAAGTAGAACTTGAAGATGAAGTTAAGATAGAAGTTACGCCGGAACAATTCGGAAGAATTGCGGCACAATCTGCAAAACAAGTTATAACTCAAAGAATTAGAGATGCGGAAAGAAATAACATATTAAATGAATTTTTGGAAAAGAAAGGTACTCTGACAACAGGTATTATTCAAAGGGTTGAAAACAGAAATGTAATCGTTAATATCGGGAAAACTGATGCGATAATGCCTCAAAGAGAACAAATTCCGAGAGAATATTACAAACCCGGAAACAGAATAAGAGTATTTGTACTTAATGTAAAAGAAACTAACAGACTTCCTCAGGTAATTGTTTCTCATGCCCATCCTGAAATCGTCAGGGAACTTTTTGAACTGGAAGTTCCGGAGATAGAAGACGGAATAGTTGAGATAAAATCTATATCTCGTGAAGCCGGATTCAGAACAAAAATTGCGGTTTGGTCAAATGATCCGGAAGTTGATTCCGTAGGAGCTTGCATAGGACCGAGAGGAAGCAGAATTCAGACAATTGTTGGCGAATTGAAAAATGAAAAAATTGATATAGTTCGTTGGTCGCCTGATCCTGTTGAATATATAGTTAACGCTATATCTCCGGCAAGAGTTGTTTCTGTAGATATATTAGCAAACGATGACGAAGCACATGACGCTATGGTTGTCGTTCCTGACGATC
>CAJOPY010000191.1 GCA_905236505.1 Candidatus Gastranaerophilales bacterium | reverse complement strand
TACGTTCATACTTTTCACGTGCCATGAGATTAATCTCCTTCTTTGATTAAATATACTACGTTAACTTATACCTTACTAAGTTATATATTTATTTTAGCGTCTAAATAAATCTTGTCAATTAGTAATCATTGGAAGTTGAATTTTTATTATAATTCTTTTTATATGCAAAAATACTCTTTTCAGATGATTTGTTTTTTATTACCTAAAGAAAAAAAATAATTTGACGATAAACATACTACTAAGGAAAATATACATGCTTAAACACAAATCACCCCAATTATCACACAGTGATATACTAATTCCGAATACTCTTAATCCGAATAAAGCTGTAGAATACATAAATTCTTACATTAATAACTCCGATTGCGAAAATTTTTCCGTAGATATTTCTTTCATGAACACAATTGATGCTTGTTATGTCAGCACTCTTTGTTCCACTAAACATTTTATTAAATATCCTGAAGGGAAAATCAACTGGTTTGTGAATTCATCACTATCATCTGATTTATCAAAAAAACTGGCTTTAGGGAACAGTTACTTTTATTCCGTTTAGGCATTATACAGCAATACCTCTATTCTTGTGATATAATTATATTCTAAGGAGAAAGGAGATTATATTATGCCTGAAACATTAACTAAAATTTTAGACAAGGTTAATTCACCGAAAGACTTAAAAGTTTTGAATATAAACGAATTAAACGACCTTGCACAAGAAATGAGAGAACTTATTATAAAAAAAGTGAACACAACCGGAGGACACTTCGGACCGAATTTAGGCATTGTTGAAGCAACAATCGCCCTTCACTATGTATTTAATTCACCTAAGGATAAAATAGTTTTTGACGTATCCCATCAATGTTACCCGCATAAAATCCTAACAGGAAGAAAAGAAGGTTTTACGGATAAAGACAGTTATTTAAAATATACCGGCTACACCGCACCCGAAGAAAGTGCTCATGATTTATTCAAAGTCGGTCACACATCTACTTCAATAAGTCTTGCTACAGGACTTGCAAAAGGCAGAGATCTTTTGGGTGAAAAAGAAAACATTATTGCACTGATAGGTGACGGCTCTCTAACAGGCGGAGAAGCTTTGGAAGGTTTAAATAATGCTGCCGTTTTAAACAGCAACATTATAATCGTATTAAACGATAATGATATGTCCATTGCTGAAAATCAAGGCGGAATTTGCAATATGCTTACAGAACTAAGAGAATGCTGCGGGGAAGTAAAAAACAATTTCTTTGAAGCTCTCGGCTTTGAATACCATTATGTTGATAACGGAAATAACATCTCATCTCTTATTGAAACATTTTCCAGAGTAAAAGATACAGATCATCCGGTTTTAGTTCACATACATACAATTAAAGGAAAAGGCTTCAAACCGGCAGAAGAAAATAAAGAACCGTTCCACTGGATTTTACCGGAAACTCTTGATCATTTAAATGAACCAGCTGCTTTGCAAGGTGAAAGTTATGAATCTTTAACAAAAGATTACCTGCTTAAAAAGGTGAGCGAAGGAGAGCCAATTGCAGCAATAAACGCAGCAACACCGGGAGTTTTTGGTTGGAACAAAGAATTCAGAGATAAAATGGGCTCACATTATATAGATGTCGGTATTGCAGAACAGCAAGCAGTTGCTATGGCATCAGGAATTGCAAAACGAGGCGGAAAGCCAATTTTAGGAATTATGAGTTCTTTTGTTCAAAGAACATATGATCAATTATCTCAAGACTTGGCTCTTAATAATACTCCGGCAACACTTTTAATTTTTTGGGGAGGAATATCAAGTGCTGATGCTACACATCTTTGCACTTTTGATATACCGCTTATCAGCAATATACCCAACATTGTTTATCTTGCACCGACTTGCAAAGAAGAATATTTAAAAATGCTGGATTGGTCTGTTAATCAAAACAGCTGCTCAGTTGCAATCAGAGTTCCGATGAATATTTCTTACTCCGGAACTGTTGATAGCACAGATTATTCCATATTAAATAAATATAAAACCGTAAATTCAGGTAAGGATATTGCAATCATAGCAGTAGGTTCGTTCTTTGAGCAAGGTAAAAAACTTGCGGATTATATAAAATCTAAGCTTAATATTAATCCGACATTGATAAATCCGTGTTTTATATCCGGCTTGGATAAAGAATTGCTTAACGGATTAAAAGACAACCACAGAGTTGTAATAACATTGGAAGACGGAGAACTAAGCGGCGGTTTCGGTGAAAAAATTGCATCGTACTACGGAAGTTCGGAGATGAAAGTCTTAAATTACGGTTCTCAAAAAGAATTCACTGACAGAGTTCCGTTAGATGAATTATACAAACGATACAGACTTTTACCGGAGATGATTTGCGAAGATATAGAGAAGGTAATATAGTAATCACTTATCAAATTTATAAAAATATTTATTTCTTAATAAACATTTAAGTTATAAAACAAGAGTCCTTAATATTTTTAAGGACTCTTATCTTATTCAATGTTATTTTTATACTGATGCCAGTTTTGCTTGGCTTTCCAATTGCAATGTAACCGTTGTTATATCACAAACAGAAGACGGTCCAAAATACTGAATAGCACCGGGGAATAAATATCTGTCATTCATTGCCCAATCTTCTCTGTTTATTTCAAGTTTTTTGAACACCGGTCCGTCCAATTCCACCAATGCCTTTTTAATAACAGGTTTCATTTCTCCATGACGTCTTTCCATATTCATCATCATTGTTAGAGGAACACCGCCTGCTATCCAATTGTTTGCAGGTTCGGTAAGATTTCTTACCGAAGAAAGATAACCGGTTAGACCGAAACTTATAAGAGCATATGCGTTAAAGCCAAGTGAATAACAATAATCTGCGTCAAAATTTGACGGAAATGCGCATCTTCCTTCGTATCCGAAGAAGTGTGACTGAGTAGAGAATTTACCGGAATATTTTCCTTGTTTCTTTAATTCATTTAGCTTTGATTCAATCATAGATATAAGCAGCTTTTCTGTTTCTATACGTGAAACTTGAACATTGCCGTGCGGATCTCTATCCATTAACAATTGTGATTTGATTAATGTCGGAAGCGACTTAAATACAGATGCATTTTCGCTGGAAAGAGAATTTTCAATAATTGCAATTTTTTCAGAATCAGTACCTTGTGAATATTTTGAATCCTTTTCCAAAGAAGGCATAATATCATTTAAATTCGCAATCATGGATTTTAATTCCGGTATAAACTCTATTAAACCTTCAGGTATAACAGCTATACCAAAGTTTTTACCCATCTCCGAACGTTTTACAATTATATCAGTCATATAATCAATTATTGAAGAAAGTGACATTTTCTTTTGTTCAACTTCTTCTGAAATTAATGTTATATTCGGCTGAGTTTGCAAAGCTGCTTCAAGAGCTACGTGAGAAGCACTTCTTCCCATTATTTTAATAAAATGCCAATATTTCTTTGCGGAATTTGCATCTCTTTGGATATTTCCTATTAATTCAGCGTATGTTTTTGTTGCTGTATCAAAACCGAATGATATCTCAATTTGCTCATTCTTCAAATCTCCGTCTATGGTTTTTGGGCAGCCGATAACTTGTATATTAGCGTTATGAGCTACAAACCACTCAGCAAGAAGTGCTGCGTTTGTATTAGAATCATCTCCGCCTATTATTACAACAGCTGAAATGTTAAGTTTTTTACAAACTTCCCAAGCAGATTGAAACTGTTCTTCTGTTTCAAGTTTTGTTCTTCCTGAACCTATAATATCAAATCCGCCGGTATTTCTGTAATCATTAATAAATTCATCATTAAATTCTGTATATTTACCATCAATTATTCCGCTTGGACCGCCTAAAAATCCATACAATTTATTTTCCGGATTTGCTTGTTTTAAAGCATCATATAAGCCTGCAATAACATTATGTCCGCCCGGAGCTTGACCGCCTGATAAAATAACACCGACATTTCTCAATTCACCGGTTCTTGTTTCAGCTGAAGTTTGAAATGTTACAGTTGGCATTCCGTAAGTATTTTTAAATAATGATTTAATCTCTTCTTGATTAGCAACTGATTGAGTAGATGAACCTTGTAACGATACAAGATGATTTATTCCTGAAGCTAAAGAAGATGGTAACTTGGGCTGATATTTAAGCCTTTCAATTTGTAATGGTGATAAATTTGTCATAAAAACTTTCCCTTTCTTTTTATTAACACCTTTTATAAAAAATTTTAGCACAAAATTAAAGATTTTATGACAAATCCCCGACATAACTTCTGAGCTCAATAATAAAAATAAATTTTATTTAACAATTTCATAAGGAGAAGAGTTTATAAACACAACATACATACCGCGCTCAATATTTGGTGCAATCTCTTTTTCAACTACATCATTATCCATACGAATACAAGCATGAGAAACACTTTTTCCCAAACTTGATTTATCACCGTTTCCATGTACAAACTGACCTGTCGAAGAAGTTTCACCTGTTTTAGGATTTACTTTTAATAATATTAAAGCACGCCTTCCGAATGCTCCCGGAGTCTGTCTGCGTTTTGTATTTCTCGGTGCTGTTCTGTAAGGATATTTTTCAATATGAGAAACTACACTTATACCTTCTTCTGTCGGTGTTCCGTGAGTTAATATTTTACCGTCCGCTCTTTTGGTTCCTTTTCTGCCTGTTGCTACCAAATACGCCTTTAAAGGTTTTCCGTTCTTGTCATAATGATACAGAGTATGATTATCAACATCCACAACAATTGCAGCTTTTTTATTTTTTCCGGCTATTACAATATTTGGGCTCGGAGCGTTACTTAATACGGAAATGTCATCTGTACCTTCCGGAGATACTATTCGCTTAAATGTATCCGTACGTTCTGTTTGCAATGTGTTTGAAGCAAATGTTTCATTTGCATTAACTTTTTTTATTCCCGTCGCCCCCGCTGTCATTATTGTTGTAAGCGAGAGTATTTTTAATGTATTTGTTATTTTCATACTTTTATAAAAACACGTAAAAATAAAATTTGCTATTATTTTTTAAATAATTTTAAAAGGCGCAATTTGCGAAACAAATTGCGCCTTACATCTGTACAAATACCTTTTAACCGATTCTTCCGGGTACAACAACTCCGCCTTTTAAGTTCTTTTTATAAAATTCTACGTGAGGCTGAAGAACACTATCCAGAACTTCAGGAAGCTCTTTATTTTGCATTAATGCGGTTACTATTTCTTGATAACAGGTTGCAAATGCCCTTAATTGAGTTACTGCTCCTGCAGCTTGAGGAGTTAAACCGAGCTTTGACGTTTCTACACTTTCCATAAAGAAAGCACCGGTTATTTCATATGATTTAGACAAAGCTTCAATATATGCTTTTGCATTTTGCGAGCATTCTCCGTTATCACAAGGAACTGTCAAAGCAAAAACCAACTTGTTTGCCGGATTAAAATGTGCTTCTGCTGAATGGTGCATTGCATCCGGAACTTTCGCAATTTGTTTTAATGTATCCTTTACTGATTCATTTTGCATTTGTGCATGCCAGTATACAGTGTTTTCAAACATAGAACCCATATATTGATGTACTGAAGCAGATATTCCGCTTAGTTTTGAATCAGCCCAAAAAATTCCTTCTTTTAAAGCATCATTTAATTCTAAATCATCAGAAAGCGATAATTCGGATATTTCTTGAGCACTTCTTAACATTTCTGACATATCATCCTTTGTCATGCCGGCATATGCAAGAGTGAACAGGGCATGATCATCAAATGCGGAAAATCTTCCGCCCACATCATCGTGAATATATAAATCACCAAGCCAACCGTTTTCATTTGAAGTTCTGCGAAGTTCGCTCTTTTCGGAATTCTTATCGGTTACTGCTATAAAATGTTTTGCAGTTGCTTTTTCTGCTTCAACTTCAGATAAACCTTTTTCTAAATATGCATTTTTAATAAGATTCTGTATTCTTAAAAATCCGTCCTTTGTTTCAAAAGTTGAACCGGATTTTGATGCAACAAGATAGTTTGATGATAGTACATCGCCGCCTAATTTACTTAAAAATCTTTCCCAACTTATTGAATCCACATCTGAATAAAATAGAATTTTTTCTCCGCAAATATTTAAGCCGTTTATTCCAAGCATATGTTCTACAGTATGTTTTGAACCGCCTATACCTAAAACGCTTAATCTGTCATTTCCTGTTTGTGATTTTAGAGATGATACAAGCGAATATATATCATCAAGTCTTTTTAGCTGTTCACTCGGTAAATTCACCCAATTCAGAAACTTACCTTCTTTATTTGCCCTTTTTGCAAATTCTTTTACAAAATCAGATGTTTTTGATTCATACTTTTTAAAATCAACACCCGAAAAACTTGTTTTTAATGATGTACTTTTAGTTAACATTTTATCTCTCCTTTTTATACTTGAATAATAATTATAAATAACAAATTTTTATTTTTCAAAATCTTGGAAATATCCGAATTGTTTCAATATTTTATCCTTTTTTCTCCAATCTTTTTCCACCTTTACTTCAAGAGCTAAGAAAACTTTTTTATCCGTAATTTTTTCCAATTCTTTTCTTGCCTCTGTTCCCACGATTTTTAAAAGACTTCCGCCTTTTCCTATAAGAATTCCTTTTTGACTTTTCTGTTCGCAATATATGGTTGCAAAAATTCTGTCTATATCATCATTTTCTTCGTACCGTGTAACTCTTATTGCTACAGAATGAGGAATTTCATCTTGCGTATTATTTAATATTTTTTCTCTTACTATCTCTTCCGCTACAGAACGCATACTCTCTTCCGTTACTACATCATCCGGATAAAGTTTTTCGCCTTCCGGTAATTTTTTTAAAATATTTGATAATAAAGTATCTTTATTTCTGCCTGTTTTGGCAGAAATTCTTATTACAGGAACATTTTCATCAAATAAAGTTTTATAGGTCATAAGATTTTCTTCTGCTTTTTGAATATTCTTTAACTTATCAATCTTATTCATTACTATTATTATAGGTGCATCTGCCTTCTTTAATATATTTTCACAAATCCACTTGTCACCCTTTCCGGCAGGCTCACTTCCGTCTACAAGAAATAGTATTAAATCCGCATCCGGAAGTGCAATTTTTGCCTCATCAAGCAAAAATTCGCCAAGTTTATTTAAGGGCCTGTGTATTCCGGGTGTATCAACAAAAATAATTTGTCCGTTTTCGTCCGTTAAAATTCCCTTTATACGCTTCCTTGTTGTTTGCGCTTTATCAGTTGCTATAACTATTTTTTGTCCTAATATTTGGTTTAATAAAGTTGATTTGCCAACATTAGGACGACCTACTATTGTTACAAATCCGCATTTCATATTTATATATTATCAAAAAAAATATATTTTAAAAATTTATTACTTTTTTGACTTTCTTGACTTTGAGTTTTTTTTACTCTACTGTACAGAAATGAACAATAATATATGTATTTTATCTGATTTTGACGGTACCATTACAGAAAAAGACGGTCTTTATACCTTTATAAAACTTTATGCTAAAGGTAATTGGGAAGAAATTGAGCAGCTTTGGGTTGATGGTAAAATAAGTTCTAAAGAATGCTTAACAGAAGAATTTAAACTAATTCCCAATCTTTCTGAAAAATTAATATGCGATTTTATTCAAACAATGAATATAGATTCTTGTTTTACTGATTTTTATAACTCTATATCAGAACTAAATATAGATTTTTATATAGTTAGTGACGGTTTAGACTATTTTATAGAAAAAATTCTGAATAAATACAATTTAAACAACTTGAAAATAATATCCAATCATGCTGAATTTGAAAAAAATAAATTCAATATAACTTTTCCAAATGATTTTAAAGGCTGCGTAAATAACGCAGGAACATGCAAATGTAAAATTCTCACGAATTTAAGAAAAAAATACGAAAAAATAATTTATATAGGTGACGGTACTTCTGATTTTTGCGTTTCAGATAAAGCCGATATTCTGTTTGCAAAATCCGGACTTGCTAAATTTGCATCAGAAAAAAATATTAAATATTTTCAGTTTAATAATTTTTCTGACATAAAAAAAACAATGCTTAATATAACTTAACATATTTTATAAAAAGCGCAATTTCCGGTGAGTTTTATACTTTATATATGTATAGTGTGTTCCAAAAAGGTATTTTGTTATGACAAATCAAATGTTTAATCCTCAACCGTGTTACTCAGGTGTAACAATACAAATTGCAAATCCTACCGTTAATGCAGGTTATCCGAATTATATGAATAACGGTTATACTACAACCGTTAATCCCGGATACATAGCATCATCGGCTTATCCGCAGCAATGTTTATCAAATTATGACTGCAGATATATCAACGGTATCGGAAGCGGTGATGTACAAAGACCGTCCCAAATCCAAAATATTGAAGGAATAAATCATTCCAATTCCGGATATCAAGAATTAGGTGAACTAAACGGATTGACTAACCCTATAGATAAAAATTATCCGCAAGCTTATCCTGCTCAATATTATATTAATAACTACGGAGAAAAAGTAGGGGTAAATGGAGCAAATGGGGTAAATGGTACAAATGGAGCAAAGAACGGAAATGGAGTCGGCAGAAACGACAGAATTAGTAATCAGGAAATCGGACATGGTATAAATCAAAATCGTGAAACAAATAACAGAAATGAAATTAACAGTTCACAAAACAATTCAGAATTTGCAAATATTGAAAGTCGGGAAAATTATTTTCATAACAATGGACAAAATATAAACAAAGGCTATTCAAACAGCGAATTTTCGCAACTAAATAACAACAAAACAGCAAGTACAAATAATACATCTGATAATGATTTTTCAGAAGATAACAATTTCCGCAAAAATTCAGAAAATTTGCAGGGAGTTAACAGGAACAATTCATATCAGAATAATAATTCTGTAAAAAATTCCGATAATAACAGTGATGCTTATGTTGATGATAAATCACCAAATAATTCACAATATGATGAAAACGGCAGAAATATAGGTCACATGAATAATTATAAAATATATGCCGATAAAAATGAACCTAAACCGGAATCTGATATGAAAGCTTCACAAACGATAATCAGCGATTTAGATGAAAGAGAAGCTCAAATTCAGGAAGAAAAAAAGAATACAAAAGAAACTAAAATTGTAGCTTTAACGGACGAATATATTAAATCACTGGAAAATTATTTAAACAATCCAAATGATGAAATCAGATTAATGGCATCTAAAGAAATTCTAACCCGATTAGATGAAGACCATGACAGATATGATGATGCGGCACTTAATGCATTACTCAATAAAATGCTTCAGGATCCGAATAAATTGGTTAGAATAGCTTCACTTTCAGCATTCGCATCTCAACTGGCAAGCGGAAATGATTATACGGTACAACTACTCCATAACATCCAAGCTAACCCAAATGCGGATAAAGAAGATGTTCTTCAAGCAGCAGATATTTTACTTAAAATGTCAGCAGGTGTTGAAGTAAAAAATATTCCTAATCCGTCCGTAAAAAATCAAGAACAACAAAAATAAAAGGAATCAATAAATGGTTAATATGGCAAACATAATTTGTAAAACTGCAGGTATAGCAGGAATGAGTGCGGTGGTGTACGATTCATATGCACATGCAAAACACCATGCTCACGTTGCCGAAGAAGAGCTGTCAGCAGATGTTTACCAAAAGGCATTTGATGCAAAAAGAACAACGGAAACTCAAAGTCATTTAACCGGAGAAATGCAGAAAAAAATTATGGACATAAGAATGAAAAATCCCGTTATTTCTGTGTTTGGAAAAACTAAAGGTTTTATTGAAGGATTCTTGCTCGGGCTCGGCGACAATATTGTCCCTGTTATTTGCTCTTCATTAGCACTTGCAACAAAAGGTTTTACACAAAAATTAGGTGCTTGGGGACTTGCAGGCTATGCGCTTGTTAAAGTTATCCATGAAGGATTTGGCGTCGGAAAGTCTACAGCCGTAAAAGATTAAACACAAAGTCTGATTAATTTTTTTCTTAAATTTCTCTTTGGAATAGAATCAGTTAAAACTTTTTTGCCGGCAGAATTTTCCGTATTTTTCATTATGGCTTTCGTTTCACTGTCTGCTTTGTACTTAAAACCGGGAACTAAAAACATTAATGCAGCTGCCGTACCCAATGCTCCGTAAATTCCTGAATGTGCCCAATTGGAAGTATAGTTTCTGGCAATTACAGTTGTTACGGCTCCCAAAGCCAAAGATGTTCCGACAGCTCCGGCTACAGCAAATCTGCGACGATACTTTCCGACATCTTGTTTTTCGGAAGTACTTTCACCCCTATACATAACCTTAGGGGTTAAGGCTGATACAGGTCGAATCATTTTCACACACACTTTCTTTATATTCTCTTCTTACATGTTAACTCACTTTTGATATGTTGTCTAGTGGCAAACATTATTATTTCTCATATTATTTTTGTAATATATTTTCACATTATAAATCTATTGATTTAATGTTTTATTTTTTAAATTTCGTTTTAGTTTACTTAAAGGACCGCTGTACGGATTGACTATGTTTTTATAATATTTTTTTGCATAAACAAAAGGAAATCTCGGTATCCAAGTACATTTTACAAGAACAGAAACAGTATCTGCACCTTGTGAAAACATAAGTTCATCTATTGTTTGTTCATATGCAGGCGAAATAGAAGATATCAATTTTAAAATATAATCTGTCACTGTTACACTATAATATCCGGTTCCTGCTATCGGATTTGATGTTAGATCGGATACTTTTACAACATCAAAACTCCGGCGCAAATCATTCAAATCCGAAAGAGTATTTAATTCTTCTTCATTATTTCCGCTTCGGTCTACCTCTATTAATTCATCTCGGTAAACAAGAACCAATTTTTTAAAGTCAGGCATATAAATATCATCATATATATTATCTAAAACCATTTGACCGTTGAGATCCGTAATTCCGTATAAATAATTTTTGGATGTAACAAATAACCCCCCGTACAACAAATCTATAGAAGAATATTCTACAGGAAGAATTTCAAATCCCATTTCATCATATATTCCGTATTTATCACCTCTGCCAAATTTTGCAAAACGACCCAATACTCTTTCTGCTTGAGTATACTTAGGTTCTACTATAACTCTTCCGCTATCTCGTATTATACCGAATTTTGTACCATCCTGCATTATCCATGCAGAATCTCCAAGTTTTACCAATTTTTTATATTTTGCATCAGTGATTTTTTCACTGCCGTTTTTTAATCCGAATTTATTATTCTCACTATAAACTTGAACTGTTCCAAAAACAATATTTACAGAGAACAATATTAACAAAAATAAAATTAAAGCTCTTTTCATACCATGAGAGTAGCATAAAATTTATTATTCTTCTATATATTTATACTTAATTGCGGATTTTTACGAAACCATGTAAGCTGCCTTTTTGCATAATTTCTCGTATGCTGTTTAAGTTTTTCCGATGCTTCTTCCAACGACAATTTACCGTCTAAATACTCAAGTATTTCTTTATAACCTATTGTACAAACAAAATTTTTTATTCTTCCGTGTTTTTTTAGCAAATACTTTGTTTCTTCAACTATACCGCTTTTAAGCATGTCATCAACTCGCCTGTTTATTCTGTCATAAAGCCAATCTCTTGACTTCATCTCGGGAACAAGCCATTGAACCTCGTATTCAGGCTCTTTTGTAATATTTAATTCAGATAATGGTTTATTAAGAATTTTTATTATCTCTAACGCTCTTACTATCCGTCTTTTATTTGAATTCAATATTCTTTCGTACGTTATTTTGTCATATTTTTTTAACTCATCAAGCAGCTCTTCTCTGGTTTGTAAATTAAGTTTTTCTCTTAATTCATAATCAGTCTTTACTTCCGGTATGTTATAATTTTCAAGCAAAATCCTTATATATAAACCGGTACCGCCTGCTACAACAGGAATTTTTCCTTTCGCATAAATCTCAGATATTACATTTTTTGCATCTCTATAATATTCTCCCGCAGAATAATCATATTCCGGCTCTGTTATATCAATCATATGATGTTTAATTCCTTGCATTTCTTCTTTTGTGGGTTTTGCAGCCGCGATATTAAAACCTCTATATACAAGACGTGAATCCGCAGACACAACCTCTCCACCGATTTTTTGGGCAACTTCTATTGCCAATTTTGTTTTTCCGCTCGCTGTCGGTCCGACAACTGCTATGATTTTTTGTTTCATAATTTATATTCTACCCTAAAATCCAAAACTGTGATATAATTACATTATGTTTAAAAAATTAGCTGTTATTTTGGTCTTATCATTATCTATTTCTGCTTATGCCGCAGAAATTCCTGTGGACGCAAAACTTGATTATAATCAAGGTATAGATTTTTATAAATTGGGGATGTACGAAAGGGCAATTGAATCTTTCCGTTCCGCAGTAAAAACTTATCCTGATTACATAGACGCATATTATAATTTAGGAACGGTTTTGGAATACTTAAAACAATATGCGGAAGCTTTAAATGTATACAAACAAGTATATATAAGGAATCCTAATGATTATGAAGTTATCTACAAAATGGCACTAATGTGTTCTAAGATTGAAGATTACGCAAAAGCTTCCGAATATATAAAACTAATTCCTTCATCAAGCAGTTATTACCAAAGAGGAATTGAATTAGCAGAATCGGTAAGAATGGCTGTGGATTTACCGCCTCAAAAACCATCTAACCCTGTTTCGCGGATATCAAATCTTCCCGGAGTATATGAAAATATTTTAAGTCCGACCGGAGTAACGGCAGATAAAGACGGAAACTTATATGTAGCAACATTTTCAGATAATACCATTTTAAAAATTACCCCCGAAGGAAAAAGACAAGTATTTCTCAAAAGTGATTTAATAAAAGGTCCTATAAGCTTAGCCTCTGACAGCATAGGTAATATTTATGTTTCAAATTACAGCGCAAATAACGTCGTAAAAATCACACCGCAAGGAATAGCTTCCGTTATTGTATCAAAAGTTGATAAACCCTACGGATTGCATATTGAAGGTAATATGCTGTTTATAACCTGTCAAGGTTCTAATTCCGTACTAAGACAAAAAATTTGATAAATTGTTTGTATTCTTTTAATCCTTATGCAATTTTCTTATTTATGATTTAATAAGCAAGCTTGCACCTATTACACCGGCAGTATTTCCCAGTTGTGCAGGAACTATTTCTACCTCTCTCTGGATTGTCATAGCTCGTTTTGCAATAGTTTCTTTTATAGGATTAATTAGTATATCACCGGCTTCTGCAACTCCTCCGCCTATTATTATTTTTTCCGGATTCAGAAGATTTACAACGCTTGTTAGGCCCATTCCGATATATTCACCCATTATCCTGAATATTTGTCTTGCTACAGGATCACCTTCTTTTGCCGCAACAGCTACTATATAAGGGGTTATATCAGGATTTGCAAGTTCTCTGTATTTAGTGGATTTTCCGCCTTTTATATATTCTTCTGCCATTGCAACAATACTGGGACCGGATGCGTATGCTTCCAAGCAACCTCTGTCACCGCAGCCGCATAAAGGACCTTCCGAATAATTTAATTTTATATGTCCTATTTCGCCTGCTGCATTATTTGCACCGCGTACCAGTTTTCCGTTTATTACAAGCCCGGAACCTATTCCTGTTCCAACCGTTATACAAATAAGATTTTCACAACCGACACCTGCCCCGTAATTAAGCTCGCCTAAAGCTGCTGTTCTTACATCGTTATCTACACGTGTGGGGATACCAAATTCTTTTTCCATAATCTCAGCAATAGGAACATTTACCCAACCCGGAATATTCGGAGCGAGTCTTACTATACCTTTTTTGCAATCAATCTGACCGGGAAAACCAAAACCAATACCTTCTATATCCGATGGTTTCATTTTTGTTTCTTTTAACAAATCTCTTATGGCATCCTTCATACTGTTAACTGTATGTTCATAACCCATCTCTGCCCTTGTCGGAATAGAATTTGAATATATAATTTTTCCTTTATCGCTTACAAGCGCAATTTTTACATTTGTTCCGCCTACATCAACTCCAATACGCTGTGCCATTATTTAAATCTCCTTCTTCTATAATATAAAACGCTCGTTAATCATAACATAAAAGGAAGTAAATGTAAAAACAGAGTTTTTACGCAATTCTTTATCTTTTTATATCTTAAAAACTGGTTAAAATATACATCATTTATATGAATTTTTAGCAAATAATATAAAGTTTTGCTGAAAAATATCGATATTATTGGTATGGAAAACCAAATGGTTTTTCATACCTCCTCCCCAAGTCTGGTAGCCGTTCTCTAAGAAACGGCTTTTTTTTTGAGTTTTTATGTCTGCACGCAAATATTCTTTTCCTTGAAAAAAATATGTATTAATTGATGTTTTATGGATTAAATCTAGGCAATAGAATTTGATGATTTGTACTCTCTATACTTTGCCATTACTGACGGGACGTATTTTTTTGTTTCGGAAAATTCAGGTATTCCGTTGGGTGTCTTTTTATGATTTGGATTGTTGTTATGCTTATTTGTACCGTTTAAATAATCTTGAACATTTCCGGCTCCTGCATTATAACTTGCTAATGCACGCTCAACATTACCGTTCCACATATCTAATAATTGTTTTAAATATTTTGTTCCGCCTTCAATACATTGCTCCGGATCATAAGGGTTTTTTACACCTAAATCTTTTGCTGTTCCGGGCATTAACTGCATTAGTCCTTTTGCATTTGCTCCGGATTTTGCTTGAGGATCAAACTTTGACTCTTGCCATATAACAGCTTTTACCAGATTCGGATCAACACCGTATTTTTTCGCATATTTTTTTATCAGTTTATCGTACTTTTTACTGTCATTTTTGCTCAATGGAGCTGATGCATTCAACTCTATACTTTCATTTGCCGGAGATTCTGCTACAGTTTCCGGTTTTGTTGATGGAGAAGGCGATTTTTTCGTTTCTGTTTTGGTTTCTGCTTCAGGTTTTGAAGAAGTAGCGACTGAAGGTGTAAAAGTATCAAACATTCCGGTAAAAGGTTGAATATTCCCAAACATTAAACCTGTATCAAAAGGATTATTTTGAGGATTATAAAACGTTGCATTGTATCCGCTAAAAGGATTTGTCAAAATAGGATTAATACGAACAGGATTAAACACCGGCATTTGAAAGTTTATTGAGGAAAAATTACTGAAATCAAAAAATGAATTTAAATTAAATGCAGGTAATACAGGTTTATAAAAACTCTCGGTTATATTTTTATTATCAAAAAAAGAATAATTAGGATTACTAAAATTTACAAAATCATATGAATAAGCAGAAAACGGTGCACTAAAAAAGTTAGTGCTAAATGTCTTTGATAGTCTGTCCCAAGAAGATTCAATACCCATTTGATTAATCCTAATAATATTCCCTATATATATAAAGTTTTTGTTTTTATATAAATTGACTTTTTATTAAGTTTTGTTAAAATTCATTTCCAAAAAAAATGTTACGTCGTATTTCGTTTATACTTTATATAATAAATGTATTTAACTTATTAAGGATTTTTAGATAGTGGAACATAATAATGAAAATATTCAGTGGCGTGAATCCAGCTTTAAAGCAATCATTCCGTTTATAGTATTTGTTATTTTTTACTTCGGATTTTCTCTTTGGACAAAAGATTTTTCTAAAGTTCCTATGACTGTTGCTTTTATTATATCATCCGCAACTGCACTTGTTTTGAACCATAAAGAAAAACTACACAAAAAAATAGAATTATTTGCACTCGGAATGGGCAACAAAGATATCATGATTATGTGTCTGGTATTCATATTGGCAGGTGCATTTACCGCAAGCGCTAAAGCTGTCGGCGGTGTAGAAGCTGCCGTTACTATCGCTCAACATTTTGTTCCGGCACAATTTATGGTACTGGGACTTTTTATTATATCTGCTCTTATATCGCTCGCAATAGGAACATCCTGCGGCACAATCGCTGCTATTGTACCCATTGCGGTAACAATTTCGCAATCTTTCGGTATTAACCCATCATATGTACTAGGAGCTACTGTTGGCGGTGCAATGTTCGGAGATAACATGTCACTTATATCTGATACAAAAATTGCAGCAAGCAGAACGCAAAATGTAAAAATGCGCGATGAAGTTTTTTATAATCTTAAAATAATTACTATACCAGCTTTTCTATGCATAATTCTATACTCTCTTCCGATTTTTGCAAGCTCCAACAATGTTCTATCAGCAACATTTATTTCATACGATAATTATATAAAAGTAAGTCCCTATATTTTGCTTTTAATTCTGGGAATATCCGGTGTAAATGTAATGTTTTTACTTCTTTTTGGAACAATATTAAATACAATCATAGGTCTGTCATATGGCATGTTTAATATATTTGATGCTTTCGGATACATAGGCGACGGAACAACTAGCATGGCCACAACTCTTATTGTTGCTATGTTAGCAGGCGGACTCCTATTGCTCGTTAGATATAACGGAGGAATTACCTATATAATCAAAGAAACCGGACGATGGATTAAAAACAAGCGCACGTGCGAAGTCGGAATTTGTTTTTTAGTGGGAATTATAAACCTTTTTACAGCAAATAATACCGTTGCTATTATAACTTCCGGTACAATCGCTAAAGAACTCTCTCAAAAATACAGTGTAAGTGCGGTAAGAACCGCAAGTTTATTGGATACAACCTCTTGCATTGTTCAAGGAATGATTCCATACGGTGCACAAATTCTTATTGCATCATCTCTCGCTGCTTCAATAGGAGTAAGCTCTTTTACTATTTTAAAAGGTATGTTCTACCCCGCACTAATGCTTTTTGGTCTGATATTTTCTATTGCAAGAACTAAATAATAACAAAATAAAAAAGACCCGCATACGCGAGTCTTTTTAGATTTGCTCCAGGCCAGACTTGAACTGGCACCGAGGGTGAACCCCGATTGGATTTTAAGTCCAACGCGTCTACCGATTCCGCCACT
>CAJOPY010000190.1 GCA_905236505.1 Candidatus Gastranaerophilales bacterium | reverse complement strand
GTGAACGATATTTTTTATCTGTTTCCTTTTTGCCGGATACTGCAATTTTATCAGCATTAATAACTACTACAAAATCGCCTGTATCAACGTTAGGAGTGTATTCTGGCTTATTTTTACCTCTTAAAATGTTCGCAACTTCAACAGCTAAACGACCAAGAATTTCTCCTTCAGCATCGATTAAATACCATTTTCTTTCTACTTCAAGAGGTTTTGCTGAATAAGTTTTATTTAACATTTTTCATTTCCTTCTTGTTTTCATAATTAATTGAAAATGGAAAATTGAAAATAGAAAATAATTTTAATATTTCTATTGTCAACTTTCTTTTTACAATATTGTACTAAATCAAAGAAAACTGATTGTGAATAAAGAATTTTTTTAAAAAATTCCAATTTTCCACTTTCCATTTTCCATTTAGTAAAAGTCAATACTTGACTTTTACTAAAGTCAATCCGTAAGGACTGACTGTTTGCCCCGCTTTTTTGCGGTCTTTTGCTTCCAAGACTTCTTTCATATGCTCTGCTTTGAGATTATGACCTTCTATCTCAAGAAGCGTACCGACTATTGTTCTTACCATATTGTAAAGAAAACGATTTCCGACTATATGTATAAAAACTCTATCACCTTGTTTTTCAACTTCGGTTTTAGTTAAATTACAAATTCTGCTTGGGTTCAGCGTTCCGGAACTTTTGAAACTGGTAAAATCGTGTTCTCCTTTTAAGAAATTCAAAGCGCTTTGCATTCGCTCTATATCTATATCATATTTTACTCTTAAGATATCACCGTCAAAAGCTTGTTTATATCGCCTGTTTATTAACTCATACCTGTAATATCTTGCCTTCGCAGACTTTTGAGCATGAAATGATGATGCAACGATTCTTAAGTTATCAACCGATATGTCAGATGGTAAAACTTCATTTATATGATAGATAAAATCTGAAGCAACAATATTTTTATCTGTATCAAAATGAACTACCTGTCCTAAAGAATTTACTCCTTTATCGGTTCTTCCGGAAAAAATTGTTTTAACTCGTCGGTTTTTATAATTTGCAGTATCTTTACCGCCTATTATCAATGTACATAATGCTTTTTCCAATTCGCCCTGTATTGTCGGTTCCTCTATCGGCTTACCATTTTCAAACTGAATTTGGCTTCCTGAATAGTTCTTGCCGATATACTGAACGTCTAAAGCATATCGCATGCAATTATACCAATTGTATTAATGCCATTTCAGAAGCATCACCTCTTCTTGGAGGAAGTCTGAAAATTCTGGTATAACCGCCGTTTGTAGAAGAATATTTTACACCGATTATGCTAAATAGCCTTCTTAATACAGTTTGTGCAGGTAACTTTTTACCCTCAGGCATTTTTTCAAATAATTCGCCTGTTGCTGTATCAATATATTGACCAATCTCTTTATCAAATATATATCTTCCTGCAAGCCTTCTTGAATTCAAATCACCTTTTTTTGCCATTGAAATGACTTTTTCAGCATATGGTTGAAGAGCTTTTGCTCTTGCCATAGTTGTTTTTATTTCACCATATGTCAAAAGTTCGGTACACAATGAACGCAACAAAGCCTTTCTTTGATCTTGTGCTTTACCAAGCGTATGTTTTTTTGTTTGGTGTCTCATTTGTCTGTTCCCTTTTTACATTACTATTTTATTTATATAAGTGGAAAGTTGTTCATTAAAACTTCACTTTCCACTTTTTATTTGTTTTACTCAGCAGATTCAGCAACAACTGCTTCCTCTACTCCTTCCGGATTTGGAGCAAGATCCAAACCAAAATGATGAAGTCTTTCTATAACCTCGTCTGAAGATTTTTTACCGAAATTCTTTATATTTAATAAATCGTGTTCGGATTTTTTAAGCAATTCAGCCATAGAATTTATACTTGCTCTTTTTAAACAATTATAAGCTCTTACTGATAATTCCAACTCATCAATTGTTATTGAAGGTTCATCACCTGCCGGTTCTTCTGCTACTTCAGATACTTCTTGAGAAGATGAAGATGATACTTGAGAAGAAACTTTATCCTCAATATCTTTGTGAGATGAATTACCTGCTATTGAAGATATCTGTACAAAATGTTCTATAAGCAAATCAGCTGCTTGAGTCAATGCTGTTGTAACATCGACAGTTCCGTTTGACCAAATTTCTAATGTTAATTTATCAAAGTCAATGTTATCACCGACACGAGCACTTTCTACATCATAACGAACTCTTTTAACAGGCATAAATGTTGCATCTATAGGAAGCATATCAATAGGTGTTCCGGCTTTTGCATTTCTTGGTATATCATTAGCTTGATAACCTTTTCCGGTTTCAACTACTACGTCTGCGTGGAATGAACCACCGTCTGCTATAGTACAAATTAACCAATCCGGATTTACAACCTTTACTCCTGCAGGAAGCTGAATATCGCTTGCTAATACAGGACCTGGTTTGTCAACATCTATTCTTAATGTTTGAGGTTCTTTAGAATCTGTTTTTATTGCCAAACCTTTTAGGTTTAACATTACATCAATAACATCTTCTAAAACACCTGGAATTGCTGTGTATTCATGAGTTATACCTTCTATTCTGCAAGAAGTAACAGCTGTTCCTTCTAAACTGGAAAGTAAAACTCTTCTAAGAGCATTACCGATAGTTGTTCCAAATCCTCTTTCTAACGGTTCTATAGTAAATTTACCATATTGTGATCCGTCTGAGCCGGTCATTGTACTTACGGTTTTAATTTTTAATTCCATATTT
>CAJOPY010000189.1 GCA_905236505.1 Candidatus Gastranaerophilales bacterium | reverse complement strand
TTCTACAACATAGCTTTTTAGAAATTTAATTTCATAATTTTAGGCAATTTCTTCTCCGAGAAATACTTTATATATACATAAGAAATACACGAGAACATTATAACACGAGTAGTAGATAAAAAGGAGAACAAATTATGACAGGAGAAGTATCAAACGCAACAACAAACGCAACACAAAAAAGAACAACATTTACATTCCAAGCAGGAAGTCATGCAGGAATTGTAAAGAATCCGGCAAATGAAAAATTTGCAAACATTGGTTTAAATCTCAACGGTGAAGTGAAATTTAAAAACGGAACTCATTTAAATGTCGGAGTTGGTACAGGAACTGCGATGTCAGCCCAAATAGAAGCAGGTCACGAGTTTGATTTAGGAAAAAACTTTAGCTTAGATTTAGCGGCAGGTGCAAAGAGTATAAGAAGCAATAAACTCAATCATAAATCAGTTGAGATTCATTCGGAATCAAGAGTGGATGCAGTAATTAATAATGATTACAAAATCAGCGATGTACAGGTTTATGATGAACTCATAAAATCAAGTTGGAATAGCGGAGAACATAGAGCTTACGCAGGAGCAATGGGTAAATATAAAGTAAATAAAAACTTAACACTGGGTTTAGGTATAGAAGGCGGCTTTAGAAGTACGTTACCAACAACCACTGCTTCTATAAAATCAGGAACTGTAAACCATGATGTTAGAATTGCAGATCAATATGTACATCACGAATTTGGTTATGATATAGATTTAGGTTCAAGTAAATCTGAAGGATACGTTACTCCAAAAGCTTTAATTGATTGGAAGATAGCTAAAGGATTGAGCTTGAATGCGCAAGGTGATATGCATCAAGGAACTATCGGATTGAACTATACTTTAGGTAAAAAGAAATAAGTAAATAAAAAAATGACAAATAAAGCGCCTTTGTAAAGCGAGTTTTTAAGAAAGCTCAATTTATAAAAGGCGTTTTTGTTGCAATATTTTAAAAATTAGTTCCTAACCTCTTTACAAGCTTTTTTTTTAGAATTATAATTTTGTTACTCACTATCCTCAAGTGAAATGATTAAGTGTAAAGAGTCATTAACTTTAGGCTTAATCAAACGAAAGGAAGAAATAGAAATGGCAAACATTAAATCTGCAAAAAAAAGAGTTTTAATAGCAGAAGCAAACAGACAAAGAAATGTTGCTGCGAAATCAGCAATAAAAACTGCTATTAAAAAAGCATTATCATTAGCTGAAGGGGATGATAAAGAAGCTTTAAACACTTCAATATCAAAAGTATACCAGCTTTGTGATAAAGCTGTATCTAAGGGTATTTTGCATAAAAATACCGCAGCAAGAAAAAAATCAAGACTTGTACTTGCTGTTAAGAAACTTGCAAAATAGTATTTCTAATTATAAAGTAGCGGCTGAATTTAAAAAAAATTCAGCCGCTGCTTTTTTTTAATTAAAAATATGAAATTTAAAAATGTCTTTCTTTAGGGTTTAAAAGGGTATTTGCTAATTTTTCACTGCCTTCAAATTTTCTTTTTCCGAGTTTTTTAGCGGCTGTTTTATTATCATAATCTACAAATTGATGTTCAAAAACACAGCTTCCGTCTTTTATTGTGATGATTAGATAGCATGACTGCGGATTTTCCGTAAACGGCCTGCCAACGCTTCCGGCATTTACCACTGTTTTTTTATTTTTTGTCTGAAATCCGCACGGAATATGTGTATGCCCGCATAATATAACATCAGCATCTACATTGACGAGCATTTCTTCAACTTCATCAAGATTTAAGTCCGGCAAAATATCTTCATTATTTCTTCTTGGAGAACCGTGAACAAGCAAAAATTTTACACCTTCACATTCTAATTCATATTGAATAGGCAATGTTTTTAAAAAAGTTATCTCAAATGGATTTAGTTCTAAAACATCTTGTTTCATTGCTTCAGCCATGACAGGAGCCTTTGTTTTTAGTTCATTATATAGTTCTTCACTATAGCTTGCCAGCATTAAATCGGTATTTCCCTGAATCATTACATATTTTTCATTACCGGCTTTGGACATAAAAAAATCAACAGCTTCGCAGGGTTCAGGACCAGCCATTGCATAATCACCTAAGACAAAAATTTTGTCGCACCCTTTTTCTGTTATATCCTGTTCTACAGCCCTTAAAGCTTCCATATTCCCGTGTATATCCGATAAAACTGCTATTTTCATAAAAAACTCCTTTTGTAGTATAATAATTATACCATGATTAAAAGAAGAGAAACCAAACAAATACAAATCGGAAATGTAAAAATAGGCGGAGGCGCGCCTATTAGCGTGCAATCTATGTGTAACACCGATACAAGAGATGTAAATTCCACGCTAAAACAAATAGGAGAGCTGGCATCTGCAGGCTGTGAAATTGCAAGATTGGCTGTTTTAAACAAAGAAGCGTCTTACGCAATAAAAGATATCGTTAAAAAATCCCCGATACCGCTTGTTGCGGATATTCATTTTGATTACAGATTAGCGCTTAATTGTATAGAAAACGGAATACATGCGCTCAGAATTAATCCCGGCAATATAGGCAAAAAAGAGCATACTCAAAAAGTCGTGTCAGAAGCAAAAAGTCATGGTATACCAATCAGAATAGGTATTAATGCGGGTTCCTTAGAAAAAGAGTTTGAACAAAAAGATATTCCTCTTTGTGAAAAAATGGTATTGAGCGCGCTTAGACATATTGAAATTTTAGAGGATTTAAATTTTTATGATACAAAAATATCTTTAAAGTCATCTGATGTGCTTACGACGATAGAGGCTTATAAACTTATATCATCTAAAGTTGATTATCCTCTGCATTTGGGAGTAACTGAAGCGGGGACATTAAAATCAGGACTTATAAAATCGTCAGTCGGTATAGGATCTTTGTTATCGCAAGGAATAGGAGATACAATAAGGGTTTCATTGACAGAAAATCCGTCAGAGGAAGTTCAAGCCGGTTTCGGCATACTAAAATCACTTGGTTTAAGGGAAAGAGGTGTGAATTTTATTTCATGCCCGACATGCGGAAGGACGCAAATTGATTTAATCGGACTTGCTAAAAAAGTGGAAGAAAAATTCAAAAATTTAAATCTTCCTATAACTATAGCAGTAATGGGTTGTCCGGTTAACGGTCCGGGAGAAGCTCGTCATGCGGATTTTGGAATAGCCGGTGCAATAAAAGAAGGTTATATATTTAAAAAAGGAGAGATTATTGCAAGAGTACCTGAGGCCGACTTGATTAATTCTTTAGAAAAGATTATAATGGAAACGTATAGTTCAGTTAAATAAGAATGGGTGTTATGAAAAGAAATTTAGTATTTATTTTGGCTTTATTTATTGCTGTATGTTCTCAGGCAACAGCGAAAGTTACAGTGGAACAACTTACAGAACCGGATTATGTTATAAATAACGGTTATTCCGAAGCAGCAGCGGAAGAAGTTGCAATTATGAAACAACGTGTAAACGGACAACCTTCGGAACCTTTATATGATAACGCTCATAGTGGTTTTGTAAGATTTTGGAGAAACTTATTTGGTGATTTATTAGATCCTGCGCAGGATACAGATGAAAGAATACATCACGATATTCATATGTCACCAAGCCCGAAAGACTTGTAAATTTTACTAAGCGCCGATTGCATATGCAAACGGCGCCTTTTTAATTAT
>CAJOPY010000188.1 GCA_905236505.1 Candidatus Gastranaerophilales bacterium | reverse complement strand
GTTTGGGACTCATAGGAGTTTTATATGAAAACGTATAAGATAATAGAAGGAATAAAAGTTTATTCAAAACCTAAAAGTTGATTTTCTGGTATGTTTTAGGATATAAATATATTATGAAGAATTTTTTGGGAGCTTTTATTATTGTATCGTTTTTATCACTGCAGCAAATATCATATGCAGCCGATTCTCCTGTTGTAACTTTAGATACAAATAATGTTGAAAAACCGCAAATAGAAATCAATTCCAACGAAAAACAAATAAAAGGTTCAATGCTTATTAATAACTCCGAAGAACTTGCGTCACTTATTGAAAGCCAAAAAGAACATGATACAAAAGATTTGGAATTGTTATGGAAAGGAACGATAGAAAATAACCAAGTTATTGAATTTGCGCTAAAAAAACTTTCAACACCGGAATCTCAAAGAAGAATACATTCTTCTCTTATGGCAAAAACTCTTTCCGCCGTTGTTTCCGGTGCCTCTTTTATACCGAGTCTTATGGGTGCAAACTATGGTATACAAACAGCATCATTTTCAGCAGGAAGGCTCGCTCAAGGACTTTTAAACAAGAAAAATATTCCGGAAGAAACACCACTAACAGATACAGAACTTATAGAACTTGCAGGAATGGTAGAATCGCTTCAAGATAACCTTATAAGTTCTTATTATAATTATAAAAACACCTTATCGCTTCTTAAAGATACACGCGCAAAAATGCTTCTTTACAGCAAAAATTATTCAAGCGCCTTAAGAGGAAATGACGTTTTAGAAATTGCTATATCATCCGCATTGTATGACGGAATGAAAATTCAAGAATTTAACCTTGAACAATCCGCTAAAAAATATCATATCCAACTCCAAAGACTCGCCGGAAAAAAAGCTGTTGACGCATTGGATTTGTATCAATATGATTTTGACTCAATTCTTTATAAAGAAGTTAAAAATGATAAAAAATCAAAGGAGAACAAAAATGAAAAAAAATAAAATTCTGTCTTTTATACTCGTTTTTGTTCTTGCATCTTCTTTACAGAGTTATTCTGCAATTCAAATCAAAGAAATAAACTCTCCTAAAGAGATTTTTTACCGTTTCGGAACAACAGACATTCCCGAACAAAAATATGATAAAACTTCTGATGTAAATCTGAACACCGAAAATATAAAAACAGTTCCGAATATTACAAAAGAGGAAAAGAAATCGGAAATTACATATGCTGATTTAAGCATAAAAAGTATGGCAATGGAAATATCAAAAGAGCTTGATGCTGATTATAACGATATGCTTGGTGACCTGTCCCTTCTCTGGCAGGGCGCAGCAACAAAAAGTGATACAATAAAATTTGCAATATACAAATTATCAAATCCGGATAAAGATAAACCCGATGACGGAGCTATAAAAAAAGTTCTATCCACAATAGCAGGACTTTCCAGCTTTGTTGGAGCAGGAGTCGGAAATCCTGCCGTTGCTTGTGCTTCTCTTATCGGAGGTAATACCCTAAATATAATGTCACAAAATGATAAGTCACTAAATTATAAGTATACAAAAGTAACCGATGCGGATATGATAATTTTAGTAAGAAAAGTAGATGAACTTCAGCAAAAAGTCGTTGATTGTTACTACAATTACATGACTGCAAGATTTTTATACGATATGACATCAAAAATGGTAAAAGAACGTGAACTCAACTATCAACGTTCACAAAATTCACAAAAAGAAATTGTACTTATAACAGATACTCTGTACAGAGAAGCGGTAGATGAACAAGTAAAAGCCAGAGGGAATTTTTTTGAAAAACGCTCTCAACTTGAACAACTTGTCGGAAATGATATTTTCAAACAATTTGAAGAAGCAGTAGATGAGAGAGTAAAAAGCTAAGTTTTTACAGATTAAACTTTGAAAGATACACTAAAAATTACAGACCAAAATAAAGCCTATTTAACTCAGCAACAGTCATTGCCCCTAATCTTTGCACTTCCATATCGGAGCGTTTTGCATTTTCTGCCTCATCAACCGGAGCCATAGGTTGAACTTGCACACTTTTCATATTTTCTTCATATTCTTTATTCTGAATTTTTTCTACTAATTCAGACTTTGCCTGCTCTAATCTTGCTTTATCAGTTCCTTTATTTCCGGTAGGAGTCAGCCCAAACCGCCTTAATTCCTGAATAATCCTAAGATATTCAGCATCAACGCTATGACCGCTTGCTATATTTATAGCTGAAATCAATTATGACTCCTTTCTTGTAAATTTTTGTAAACTGCCTCTATATCATGTAATTCCACATTCTTGCAAATTTATAACACTCATATATAAAAATCTTTACAAAAATTAATAAATGATGTAGAATTGTAAGAGAGTGGTTAATATTTCGTTACAATTTAGCAATTAAATTTGTTTTGGGTTTTTATTTCTAATATAATGTTAAATGTACGATAGAATTTAACCCAACAACACAAAAATAATTAGGAAATTCGGAATTATGAAAAAACAATTAAGTTATTTAATCGCAGTTATTTGTTTCTTGTCAATGGGACAAGCTCAGGCAGAAATATCTCCTGCAACAATGGGCGGATATAATGCAGGTGCTTACAATACAACTGATGTTTTAAACAAACAAAACTTGCAAATTGACAAAAGTTATGTTCAAACATTAGATGATGTCACAAAAGACGAACAAATTTATGATGCCACAGTAGAAGAAAATTACGCAAGAGAAGGCGCAATTTACAATCCGCACTTTTTACTTGAAAAAATAAATTTTGAAGGAAATACTGTTATAAAAGACTCGGAACTTCAAAATTTAGCGTTAGAAGTTTTAGGTGAAGATGTATACTTTGATGAATTATTGGAAGTTTGTTCAAAAGTTACAAACTTATACCGTTCTAAAGGTTATTTAACTTCATACGCAACAGTTCCTCCGCAAAGAATCGTTGACGGTGTTGCGACAATAAAAATTATTGAAAGTAAAGTCGGAGATATGAATATCGAAGGCGAAAAATGGACACGTGAATGGTACTTAAAGCATATAATAATGGGTAAAGCAGGCTTAAGAGAAGGCGATGTATTTAATGCTAAAAACCTTCAAAGAGCTATGAAAGAAATAAATCAAGAAGATTACGTACAGGTTCAAACAGAAATTGAAAGACAAAAAGAAGGCGATGAAAATACAGAAATCACGCTTAATGTACGTGACAGATTTCCTATTAATTTTAATGTAGGTTATGATGATTACGGTCGTTCTTGGACCGGTGCACAACGTGTATCATTCTTACTGGGTATGCACAACCTTACCGGTTTAGGTGATAAAATATATGGCGGAACACTTCTTTCATCCGGAGCAACAGGTTGGATGGCAGGGTATTCTTTACCGGTTTCATCATACGGAACAAGATTATCATTTGATTTTAATGATTCACATGTAAAACTTGGCGGACCGTTAAGAGGATATAACATTAAAGGTAATGCTCAAAGTTACTTCTTTAAATTAACCCACCCGTTGGTACAAACTGCTAAATCAGATTTATATTTGTATTCAGGATATGATTTGGTTCATGCAAATACAACGGTTAATAACACAGCTGATCCTTATACATCATCAAGTTACCTGCTTCATGTATGGCGTTCCGGATTATACGGTATGACTGATGACAGTTACGGACGTTGGATTGGAAACTTAGGTATAGATTTTGGTATGGGCGGCCACAGCAAGGTTGACAACACAGGCAGCGACACATCATTCTTTAAGTTAACCGCAGGTGCAACTCGTGTACAAAGGTTATTTGCAAGAAGTGCGGGTATCATAAGAGTTAACGGTCAATACTCACCGGACAAATTATTTGCCGCAGAACAAATGCAATTAGGCGGTCCTTACACTCTTCGCGGTTATCAACCTGCCGAACTTATCGGAGATTACGGTGTAACAGGTACAGTAGAATACAGATTCCCGATACCGTTCTTTAATAAGATTGCTCCAAAACTTGATGAAAGAATCAGACTTGCAGCATTTTATGATTTCGGTTGGATAGGTGAAAACGGACATATTTATAACTATCCTCAAAAGTTCTTACATTCTGTAGGTTTTGGTACTTATGTAACATTTGCTGACTGGTTAACAGCACAAATTGGTGTAGGATTTCCTCTTGGTGAAAAACATTACGGTGAAAGCGATGCAAGATTTTACTTTAGTGTAAACGGTGATTTAGACAGATTAATACCACTTAGAAATCCGCAAAAATTATAATTTTATAAAATATGCAAAAAATAGGATGTTCAAAATGAGCATCCTATTTTTTTGTAAAAATTGTATCGCAAAAAAATTTTATGATACAATCAACTTTATGAAAACAAAATATTGGGTAGCATTTTCATCTATAGAAGAATTAGGTTCAGCTTTTGTACAAAAGCTATACAGTCATTATGGCGATATTGAGATGGCATTTAATGCGCCGGAAAAAGAACTTGAAAAAATAGAAGGATTGAGTGTTAACAAAGCTGATGAATTTTTGGTTTTAAGAAACAAGGTTAATCCTGATAAAGTTATGGAAGAAGTTGAGAAACGAAATCTTAAAATTTTGACCTTTGATGATCCTCAATATCCATATATGCTTAGTCAAATTCACAATCCGCCTATGGTTTTATATTACAGAGGAGATTTATTAGGGTGTAATTTAAACCGAACAGTTGCGTTTGTCGGTTCCAGAAAAGCCAGCATGAACGGCAAAGACAGTGTAAGCAGAATTATTCGGGACTTTTCCGGTACGGATTTATGTATAGTTTCAGGACTTGCTGAAGGTATTGATGCTGTATCTCACCGAAGTGCGGTAGAAAACAACCTTAAAACAATAGGTGTCATTGCAAGCGGTCATGATTTTCAATATCCTTCCGCAAATAAAGATTTGTATGAAAAACTGGCAAACGGATATGGAGCAATTGTTTCTGAATATTTTCCGACATTTGAACCGATAAAATTCAGGTTTCCGCAAAGGAATAGGATTGTGACAGGTTTGTCTTACGGTACAGTAGTTGGTGAAGCGGCATTAAAAAGCGGAGCGCTCATTTCTGCTAATTTAACATTGGAACAAGGAAGAGAATTAATGTGCATTCCCGGCTCTATAAATAATAAAAACACAGAAGGAATATACAAACTCCTAAAAAATGGAGCCACAATGGTAACATCAGGTGAGGATATCTTAAACGCACTAAATTGGGAAGTTCAAACCGTTAATCAAAAAAAAGAAAAAATATTAAATTTACCTGAACAATATTTACCGCTTTCTGATATAATTAGTATTGAACCCAAAGGGTTTGATGAAATTCAATCCGAAACAAAAATAAGCACGGAAGAGCTGTTAAAATTATTAACAATGATGGAGATAGACGGCTTTATAGAACAAACTGACGGAGATAGGTACAAAAGAACATGGTAGCAGCAGTTTCAGAAAAAAAAGAAACAAAATCCAAAAAAGAAAAAATATTAGTAATAGTTGAGTCACCTGCAAAATCTAAAACAATTAAGAAAATTTTGGGTGAAGGATACCAAATTGAAGCAAGTTTTGGTCATGTAAGAAATTTGCCGGATAATGTTTTAGGGTTTGATGTTCATAACGGATTTAAGCCTACATACATAATTATTCCTGAAAAAAAGAAAGTTGTAACAAAATTAAGCGAACTTGCCAAACGTTCGGATAGAGTTTTGCTTGCATCTGACCCTGACCGAGAAGGAGAGGCAATTGCATGGCATGTAAGAGAACTGCTTCCCGTTGGCGATGAAAAAGTTCAAAGAATAGAATTTAACGAAATTACACCAAAAGCTGTAAAATATGCGGTTGCTCATTCCCGTGAAATTGACATGGACAGAGTAAAAGCACAACAAACAAGACAAATTTTGGATAAGCTCGTTGGTTATAAATTATCCCCTGTTCTATGGAAACAACTCGGGAATTATCATCTTTCGGCAGGAAGAGTGCAGTCGGTAGCATTGAGAATGATTTGCGAAAGAGAAGAAGAAATAGAAGCATTTATTCCTAAAGAATATTGGAGCATTCACGCTCTTATGGACCAAAACGGTAAAATGTTTGAGGCTGAAGTTAATAAATACAAAGGTAAAAAATTTGAAATTAATAACGAAGAAGAAGCCAACAAAGTAAAAGAATTTTTATTAAACAAAGATACCGAATACTCAGTTGAAAAAGTTACCAAAAAGGAAACAAAAAGAAAACCTACCGCACCGTTTATTACATCAACTCTTCAAAGAGCCGCAAGCACTAAACTTGGTTTTGGCGTTCAAAAGACAATGCAAGTTGCTCAAAAGTTGTATGAAGGTATGGAAATTGACGGAACTCCGGTCGGTCTTATTACTTATATGAGAACAGACAGTGTACGTATATCAGATGACGCACATGAAGCAGCAAAAGAATTTATATTAAATAATTACGGTAAAGAATACTATCCTGAAAAAACAAATATATATGTAAAAGGAAAACAAAACGTACAAGATGCCCACGAAGCGATACGACCTTCTTATCCGGAAAGAACTCCCGAAAGTTTAAAACCATATTTACAGCCGGATCAATACAAATTATATAAATTAATTTGGGAAAAATTTATGTCATCCCAAATGGCACCTGCAACAGTAGCAAACAAAACAATAGATATAAAAGCCGGTGATTATAATCTTAAAGCCGGGACGAGCAAAGTTGTTTTTGACGGATTTTTAAAATTATATAATGATGCTGAAGAAGATGAACAAAATGCAGAAGCAAAAATACCGGATTTAAACGAAGGCGACAAAGTTAATTGCAAAGAAGTTAATCCTAAACAACACTTCACTCAGCCTCCTCCGAGATATAATGAAGCATCACTTGTTAAAGCATTGGAAGAACACGGCATCGGACGTCCGTCAACGTATGCAACAATTATCACCGTTATTCAAACCAGAAAATACGTAGAAAAAAAAGATAAAGCTCTTATTCCTACTTTGCTGGGAAGAACTGTATGCAAGCAGTTAGTTACACAGTTTTCTAATATTATGGACTACAAGTTCACAGCGGGAATGGAAGAAAAACTTGACCTTATTGCTGAAAAAAAAGCAATTTGGAATGTTGTTTTGCAAGAGTTTTATACACCTTTTATGGAAGTTGTTTCTTCTGTTATGAAAGATGCAAAAAAAGTAACCATAGAAAGTGATAAAAAATGTCCGAATTGCGGAAAAGTTATGCTTGTAAAAACCAGTCGTTTCGGAACACAATTTTTGGGCTGTTCCGGATATCCTGAATGTAAAACAATTATATCCCTAAATAATCTTACCGAGCTTGATAGTGTAAATGATGAAAATTCTGATACACAAGCAAAAGACACCGCAACAAATGAAAAATGTGAAAAATGCGGAAGCGGAATGATTATGAAAATCGGGCCGTACGGTAAATATTTAGAATGTAAAGAATGCGGAAGCCGCAGAAAATATGTTCGCTCAACCGGAGTAAAGTGTCCTAAATGCGGTGAAGGTGAAATTATAGAAAAAAAATCAAAACACGGAAAAATATTTTTTGGTTGTAACAGATATCCCGAATGCTCATATGCACTTTGGGATGAGCCAACCGGTAACACTTGTCCTGAATGCGGAGAACTACTGCTTAAAAAAGTAACCAAAAACGGAGAATTTGAAGTTTGCTCAAGCAGAACCTGTTCTTTCAGAAGAACTTTAGAACACAATTCTAACACTGACTCCGGCGGAAATGAAGAATCACCGCAATAAAACTTTTAGCATTCTAGTTTTAAAGTTGGCATATCAAAATTAGCATTATATTCATAAACCAAATCCGCAATTATTTCGGGTTCATCTTCATCTTTATCATTATTTTTTTTCTTCACGGCAAAAGCATCGTACAAATTATTGTAGCTGCCGAAATCATGACAAAAATGTTTAAATGGTACATTCATATATACTAATACTACCCTATGATAATATCCTCTATATATATTACGGCATTTTTTGAAAAAACTTTAGGGTTTTCTAACATTTTTTTACAAAAATTTACATATTGAAAATTGGAAAATTTAGAGATTTTTATATACAAAATCTTTAATATATGATATGATATTTTTATAGTAGTAGATAATAAATTTTGATGATATATGCGATAGAAAGATTGTTGAATAAAGTTTAATAATTAACGGGTAGGTTATATGTACCCGTGTGTCGTGTATATATAAAAAATAGAAAGAGAAAAGGTGCCATATGAATGGATTACTTTATGCGGCAATTTTGGCAGTAGTCATACTTATTGCTGTTATTGTTGTGCAAAAAGTTAAATACAAAGACTTACTATCTCAGACAGAGCAAGCAAAAAAAGATTTACAGGAAAAAGAAGCTATTATACAAAAAGAAGCTTTAATAAAAGCCAAAGAAGCTTTACAGACAGAGAGAGAACAGCTCAATGAAGATGAGAGAGAAAGACGAAGAGAGTTTGCTCAAATAGAAACAAAGTTAAACAAAAGAGAGGATATGCTTGAAACAAAAATTCAAGAAATAACCGATAAAGAAACAGAATTAGACAAAATGAAAGACCGGCTTATTGAAAAAGAGGATCATCTGGCTGATATTGTTCAAAAACAAACAGAAGAACTTGAAAGAATTGCCGGAATGTCTGCCGAAGAAGCAAAAAAAATGCTTCTTGAGCAATTGAAAAGCGATTTAGCACAAGAACAAATGCAATTAATACGCGAAAATGAAGCAAAAATAAGAGAAGACGCTTTGGAAAAATCCAAAGAAATTCTTTCAACAACTATGCAGCGATGCATGATGGACCAAGTTGTAGAGTCAACCGTTTCTGTCGTATCGTTACCGAATGACGAAATGAAAGGACGTATAATCGGCCGTGAAGGAAGAAACATAAGAACTCTTGAAACACTTACGGGAGTTGATTTAATTATTGACGACACACCGGAAGCTGTTGTACTTTCTTCTTTTGATCCTGTAAGAAGAGAAGTTGCAAAACTTGCATTAGAAAAACTTATACAAGACGGCAGAATTCATCCTGTAAGAATTGAAGAAATGGTTGAAAAAGCCAATGAAGAAGTTGACAAAAAAATTATGAAAGAAGGCGAGAATGCCGCTGTTGATATGGGCATAATGGGACTTAATAAAGAACTCATTAAAAATTTAGGAAGACTATATTACAGAACAAGTTACGGTCAAAATGTCTTAAAACATTCTCTTGAGGTAGGACATATCGCAGGAATGTTGGCGGCAGAATTAGGAGCAGATGTATACACAGCAAAACGTGCAGGGTTACTTCACGACATAGGTAAAGCCGTTGACCAAACACAAGAAGGAACTCATATACAACTTGGAGTTGAATTGGCTTCGCGCTACGGAGAAAAGCAGGAAGTAATTCACGCAATAGAAGCTCACCACGACGATGTTACAGCTAACACCATAGAAGCTGTTCTTGTAAAACTTGCTGATGCAATTTCTGCAGGACGTCCCGGAGCAAGACGTGATACTTTAGAAATATACATAAAAAGATTACAAAAAATTGAAGAAATTGTTAACAGTTATGAAGGAATAAAACAATCGTTTGCTGTTCAAGCAGGTCGTGAAGTTAGGGTAATAGTTCAATCAGAAATGTTTGATGATTTAGCTTCACAAAAACTTGCAAGAGATATAGCAAAGAAAATTGAAGATGAACTGGATTATCCGGGACAAATAAAAGTTACGGTTGTCAGAGAATTCAGAACAACAGAAATTGCAAAATAGATGAAAGGCACTGGGGCAATACGGCACTAGGGCAATAAGAGGTTATAAGAATCTATGACAAATATTATTTTATACATAAAATCAAAAAATTCATTTTACCTTACTGCCTTATTGCCGATTTGTCTAAAATAAATGATGGATACAATAAGATTAATATTTTTAGGTGACATAACAGGCAGGCAGGGACGCACTGCCGTTAAGTCATATATTGCGTCGTTATCCGAAAAGCCCGATTTTGTTATTGCTAATATAGAAAACGCTTCTCATGGTTTTGGAATGACAAAAAAAAATTATGAGGATTTAAATTCATCCGGAATTGATTGCTTTACTTCCGGAAATCACATTTGGGATAAAAAAGATATTTATGAATATATAAACGAAACAACAAACCTAATTCGTCCGATAAATTACCCTGAAGGAACTCCGGGAAAAGGTTCGCAAATTTTTGAAGTTAAAGGAGAAAAAATCGGAGTAATAAATGCATTAGGAAGAGTATTTATGCCTCCTATTGACTCTGAGTGGCAAGTTGTTACGCAAGAAATAGAAAGACTCAAAGATTTACAAGTTAATCACATTATTATTGATTTTCATGCAGAAGCAACAGCAGAGAAGATTTGTTTTTCAAAATACTTGGCACATACATATAACTCGGAAGAAAACGCTCTGATAAAAGGATTTTTCGGAACACATACTCATGTGCAAACAGCTGATGAGCAAATATATAACGGTATGGCATATATTACTGACGCAGGATTTTGCGGAGCACAAGATAGCGTTATAGGGATGGATTATGGAACTTCTCTAAAACGCCTATCAACAAGCCTTCCTGAAAGATACGAAATATCTGAGTCTTCCGTTGCACAAATAAACGGGGTTGAAGTTATTATTGAAAAAACGAAATCAACCCATATAAAAAGAATTAATGTTACTATAGATAATAATACAGAAAGAGGTACGGTAAATGAAACAGAAAACTGTTTTGCTACCTGAAAAGGGGGTGTGGTTATGAAAGGTGACTACCATATTCACACTTACTACTCAGACGGAGTTTTCTCTCCGGAAAAAATAGTTGATTTGGCTGTTGAAGCTGGTCTTGAAGTTATTGCACTCACTGATCACGATAATGTTTTGTCATATCAAGTTGCACAAGATTATATTAAATCAAAAGGTTTAACAATAAAACTTATTCCAGGAATTGAAGTAAATACTTTATATAAAGAATATGAAGTTCACATTTTAGGGTATTTTCCTGATGTCACAAAAAGTGATTTCAAGAACATGATAAAAGCACAACAAACCGCTCGTGTAAAACAAACCAAAGAAATTTTACGCTTGCTTGCAAAAAAAGAAGGTATAAGAATTGCATATGAAGATGTAAAAGAAATGGTAGCGGAAGGCGGCAGTATCGGGCGGCCTCATATAGCAAAAGCAATAACAAATGCCGGCGGAACAAGCAATGTTATGGAAGCATACAGCAAGTATATTCACAGAGAATCTCCTGTATATACAGAACGTAAAACTGTTTCCCCGTTTGATGCGGTAGAAGTTATATATGATTCAGGAGGAATTCCGGTTATTGCTCACCCTTACGACATTGACATCGCAGAAACACTGATTAAGGACCTTATGAACTGCGGTCTTAGGGGCATAGAAGCATATCACAGGAAGCATTCTCCGGCAATTGTTGAGTATTTTTCTTCTATGGCTGAAAGTTTAGGGCTTATTGTAACAGGCGGTTCTGATTTTCACGCACCAAATATTATGAACGGACAAATTATTTTAGGCAAAAATTTTATTCCTGAATGGATATATGATAAACTTATAGAAGAAAAGAAAAACATAGATATGGCACAATAATTACATATTTATCAAATTGAAAAGAGGCTTTATGAAAACAAAGATTAAACATGGATTTACTATTGTAGAAGTTTCTATACTGTTTATAATATTTTTGATAGTGGCTTTTTTGGTTGCTCCGCTATCCTTAGACGATAAAGCTCAAAGCAACAATACTTCAAGGTGGAGAAGTGTACAAGGAGATTTTATCAATATTGCATATTCAATAAATACTCAAAAAGATAATGAGGATTTTGATTATATAAAAACATTTAATATGGTTATGAACGGAGAAGTTAAAGATACAACAGAGCCATATAAAATTACTTATATGAACGGAACCTTTCCGAGCGGAACATATTATTTTACCGATTTTAAGCAAACATATTCAAATGCAACAGTTGCGTATAAATTTTTTGAAACACCCCAAGACGGAATATACGGTATAATGATGTACGACGTAAATGGCCAATTAGGACCTAATGTATGGGGAAAAGATGTATTTGGGTTCAACATATATCCGGATAAATTTGAACCTTTCGGAAAAAATATTTCAGTAGCAGAACAAAGACAAGATTGTGCAAAAACCGGAACAGGTCTTTATTGTTCCAATTGCTACCTTGTCGGAGGCTGCCAAAACTAATGAAAAATATATGTGTGTTTGCCTCTTCATCAAATAATTTGGATAAATATTTTTATGATGATGCGATTATTCTCGGAAAGCTTTTGGGGCAAAACGGGATGAACATTGTATACGGCGGAAGCAGACTGGGAATGATGTATGCATGCGCATCAGAAGTAAAATCAAACGGAGGTAAAATTATAGGAATTATGCCTCAGCGGTTGTATGACTTAGGATGCGGAAATCCTGAAGATTGCGATGAATTTATTCTTACATCGGGAATGAGAGAGCGAAAAGCAAAAATGGATGAACTTTCTGATGCTGTAATAGCATTGGCAGGAGGTTTCGGAACATTAGAAGAAATCTCCGAAATGATAGTACAAAAACAGCTTGGTTATAATAAAAAACCAATTATAATACTAAATACCGGCGGTTTTTACACAAATCTTATAAAATTTTTTGATAGTATAATAGATGCAAAATTTGCCAAAGAAAACGCGAAAGAACTTTATTATATAGCTCAAACTCCGCAAGATGCGATATCATACCTTGTTAAATATGATGCAAGCAAAATATCTTATGCCGGAAAATTTTAGTTTAAATTTCTATATAAAATACCGAAAAAGTTGAAAATTTATTTATAACGATAACAAGTCATGGTATTTATTAAATCTTGATAAATCTCCTGATTGAACAATTTCAGCTATTATATCATTAAATGTTTCAGCATCTTTGTATTTCACACATTCAGGCAGCTTTATATCAGAATTTGTTTTTGTGTCTACAAAGCCCTTATTTATACATAAAAATTCTCTGTATTGTTTTAACGTATTCATTACATATTCGTCAAATTCGTAGTTTTCACCTAGAAAATATTTCATATCTTTTGGAAAAAGTTCAGCAAATCTTATTAAAAAATCTGTTTCATACGTATTTTCATCTTCGTTATATTCCTTGCCGAAACAATGATTATTTATAATATCTTGCTCTTCTTGCGTCTTTACATAAGCTGCCCACAAAAGACATCCGATATAAAAACCTAAATTATTATAAAATACTTCTAATAATTTTTTATAATATTGACGAAATTTCATTTTCTTTTGCGAAAAATTTTTGAACTTATTTATATCTCTGTATATATAGTCTACAGTTCCTTCAAAAACCAAAATATGCGGTGCAAAGCCCGGATCAAATTCTAAACCTTTTCCCATTTTTTCCTCTTTTTCTTTTATTTTACCATAAAAATCTTAATAAGATTTGTGACATTTTTTATCATAATTTGTGCAAAAAAAAGAGTTTTATGTTATTATTAATTCATTAGATAAGATTAGGAATATGAAAGGAGATATCAAAATGTCTAAAGTAAAAGCATTTTTATTAACACTTGCATTATTTACAACTACAAGCGCTTTTGCTTATTATAACTTTATAGGAGATGTTCCGCTTCCCGGAAAAACAATTGCATCTCCGCAACTTCAACAGGATACCGTATTTTCTGTAGGAGCATACGGACTTAGAATTGCAACAAAAGACTGTTTTACTGTAGCAATTACTAATACAGAAGTTTCGAAACCAAAAAAAGACAATTCTTGGGAAGAAATTTGGACTTTGAAAGTTTGTGAAAGAGAAGGCAGACTTCCTATTGCGTTTACGGAAAACCCTGACGGAACAGGAACATTTGCTCTTGATTATATGAATATCAAATGGAGAACGGTAGGCAAAAAATAAAATATTAATTTTATTTATATGCCGGCAACTTAGTTTTTTAAAAGGGTGGCAAAGCTTCAGCTGAACCACCCTTAATAATGTAAGAAAGAGGGTATATTTTGAGTATAACATTCGGAACAGACGGCTGGAGAGCAATTTTAGATAAAGACTTTAACGAAACAAACGTAAAACGCGTTACTCTTGCAATCGGAAAATACATATACGACTCTTTTGGACTAAAAAAACCGATATTAATAGGATATGATCCGAGAAAAGATGCTGATAAATATTCTTTGATTTGCGCAAACATTCTTAAAGATAAAGGGTTTGACGTATATTATTCATCAAAAATCATTCCCACACCGGTTCTTGCATATAATGCACAATATAGAAATGCTTGCGCAATAATGTTTACAGCATCTCACAATCCGCCGGAATATTTGGGAATGAAGTTTATACCTGATTACGCAGGTCCGGCTACAACAGAAATAACAAATGAAATAGTTAATAATCTTGATAAATCTTATCCAGACAGTGAAAGCGGCAGTTTTCATAAAATAGATTTTGCTCCTAAATATTATGAAAAGTTAAAAACAATTATTAATTATGAAAATATAAGAAAACTAAAAACGAATATTATATATGATGGCTTATATTCAGCTTCCATAGGTTATTTTGATAAAATACTTTCGGATAATTCAATACCGTACCAAACTTTGCACCTATATCATGATAATGAGTTCGGCGGAGGAATGCCTGACCCTAAACCCAGATTTTTAAAAGATTTAATAACCAAAGTTAAACATATTCCCAATTCCATTGGAGTCGCAAATGACGGTGATGCAGACAGATTCGGGGTAATTAATGAAGATGGTGAATTTGTTTCGCCGAATGAAATTATAGCCATTCTTCTAAAACACTTGGTAAATAAAGGATATAAAGGCTCTGTTGTCAAAACGGTAGGTTCAAGTATTCTCATAGACATAATTGCTGAAAAACTCGGAATAAACGTTATAGAAACCGCTGTAGGTTTCAAACACGTCGGAGAAGCTATGCGAAATAATGAAGTAATAATAGGAGGAGAAGAATCCGGAGGTCTGAGTATACAAGGACATATTCCGGAAAAAGACGGACTTATTGCGAATTTACTTGTATTAGAAGCTATGGCAGAAAGCGGAAAATCGTTAAAAGAGCTTCAGGAAGATTTATATGAAATTGCGCAAGCTCGCTTTTATAACGACAGAATTGATTTAAAATTAGACAACCAAGAAGAAATTGCTCAAATATTAGACGAAGTCAAAAATTTTAAAACAATTGGCAAGTATAATGTCACAGACATTGACACAAAAGACGGAGTAAAATTAATGCTCGGTCATAAAACAAAAATTCTTGTAAGACCAAGCGGAACCGAACCTCTTTTAAGGATATATTTTGAATCTGATAAGGAAGAAAAGCTTAATTATTTAAAAGATAATTTTATTGTTTAAGTTATTGCATAAGAGTTTTTCTTTTGTTTTCAAGTTGTATTTTTAAACAAACTTGAGATATAAAATCCATATCTTGCGAAGATAATTCATTAAATTCATACGAAACTTTTACTATACCGTCATCTTCATCAGAACGTATGTACTTTGCTTTTGTAATAACTTCTCTTTCAGGAAAACGTATTTTCAATTTGGCATCTTCAGGAAAATCATACAGCCGGTCAAGAACGAGGCAAACACCATTTGCTGATAAATCGTGTGTTTTACACAGAATTTTTTTCAAATTATTATCATCAGATTCCAAAATAATTTCCGCACTTTGTTCGGTTTTTACCCTGAAATACTCTCTGTTTTGGAAAAACTCCGCATCATCCGGAATTTTTATACCTAAAAATTCGTACGGTTCCTGCCAGTCTGTATATTTTAGAACAGAATTTGCTTTAAAAAGACCGTTATCTCCGGCAATTCCCAATTCAATTTCTTGAGGAGTTTTTATATACAAACGTTCTTCCGTTTTTATACAGGCAATTATATCTATAGAGTTAATACTTTTTACGGATGCTTTTATGCAGTGTGAAAAACTATTATTATCTTTATACGTAATCTTTATATAGTTAATATTTTCAGCATTTAAATTTAATTTCATTTAATTCTCACAAGCTTTCCTTTATAAACTTTATAAACTCCCAACTTTTTCCCGTTGTTATCATAATTTACAAAAGTACCATCTCTCCGTTTTTTAAAAGTACCTTGCGGAGTTTCCGGTTTTATGGAATTTATAACAGCATTCACTTCTGCCACTCCGAAAAATAATATTACCAATAATGATATAAGCTTTTTCATATCGTAATTATATCACAATTTTACAGCTGTAACCATTGAAAATATAATTATTTAACTTCAATAACAATTCTGTGGTAAAATCAAAATATGTTAAGACAAATTTCACCAATAATATTATTACTTATATCAAATATTTTTATGACATTTGCATGGTACGGGCATTTGAAATACAAAAGTGCACCTCTTCTTATTGTAATTATTGTCAGTTGGGGAATTGCCTTTTTTGAATATTGTTTTCAAGTTCCTGCAAATCGCATAGGATATTCTTGCTATAACGCAGTACAGTTAAAAACAATTCAAGAAATCATAACTCTAACAGTATTTTCAGTATTTTCTGTTTTGTATCTTAAAGAAGAATTCAGGTGGAATTATCTTATAGGATTTATTTTTATAATTCTTGCGGTATTTTTTATTTTTAAAGGGAAATAAAAATTTCTAATCTAAAAACAAATTTTTGAATATTCGCATTCACAATTTTCTTTTTTAGGGGCTGAATTATACATTGAGATTTTTTGAGCACAATTTAATAATTTTTCTTTGTATTCTTCTGCCAATTCTTCTGTTAACTCAATTCTTACCTCTTTGCCGTGTTTTAAATCCAAATACACAAAAACCGGATTCAATGTATTAAAAAACTCTTTCACACACAAAAGATAAATCATAGTTTGAAAATCATATTTTGCATTTCTCGGTGCAGAACCGGTTTTGTAGTCTAATATATAGTATTTTTCACCACTTTTTACAATTGCATCAAGCCTTCCTCCAAAAAAATAATCATTTATTTTAAAAGCTAAGTTATACTCCACTCCTACAACTTCCAAACCGAAATACTCGGAAGACTTTAAATTATTCCAAACTTCCGATTCTTTTTGAGATAGTGCATTCTCCATTGTATCAATAAATTCTTTTTTTAAATAATAAGAAGCTAATGCATGAATATTTTTACCAAATTCATATATCTCATCATTTACAGGCATTGAAATATTTTGCAAATATTTAAAATCATACTTTCTCGGACACTCTGTAAATGTTTTTAAAATATGCGGTGAAATCTGCTGATACATTTTGCATTACCCTTCCAAATAAGTATATTCCGGATTTTCATTTAATTTTTTTTCTATTTCATCAAAATTTAAAAGACCTTCTGTTGCACCAAACTCGGAAACAACACTTGCCGAATTCACTGAACCATACATAAGAGAAAGACCTATATTAGCTTTTGTTCTTTTTAAAGCCCCGCAAAAAGTAGAAGCAAACGCATCTCCCGCGCCCAATGTTGAAACGACTTTTGACGGGAAAATCGGACAAAAATAATATTTATGACCGTTATAAGCGTACGCACCCTTGTTCCCATCCGTTATTACAATAACTTGATAATCTTGGACTTTTAGTGTTTTTAACATTTTTTTGATATCTTCGTGAATAAGTTCACGAGAAAATTTTTCTGTCTTTGTATCCGGACGAACTTGAATACCTGTTGCCATTATAGCCTCTTCTTTATTCATAACAACAACATGCGCGTTTTTTAATATTTTGTCTAAATGTTTGTGTCCTTTTTTCAGGCTTGTCGTTCCTGCATTGAAACATATTTTTACCTCATGTTTATGGGCAAAATCAACAAGCGGCTCTATTACGGAATTAGAATTGCCATTAAGCGGCGCCACATATATAAAATCGGCTTCTTTTATTGCATCAAAATCTATTTCTTCGGTTTTTATCTCTGAATTTGCTCCGCGATGAGCCAGCACGGTTCTGTCACCCTGAAAACTTACCAATATTATAGAAAATCCGGTTGAAGTTTCTTCTTTTTGAATTATATGTTTAAGATTTACATTATGCTTTTTAAAAAACTTCAGAATTCCTTCAGAATAAACGTCATTCCCTATTTTAAATATGGCTGACGTTTCATACCCTAAATTTGCAAAATTACAAGCGGTATTAACTCCGCCTCCGCCGACTTTTGAAGAAAATCCGGAAATATCAATTTTAGAACCATACGGATAACTCATAAAATCTTTGCTTTGATCTTTTGTACACACAGAAACTATATTAGCTTCGTCACATTCAACAAACACGTCCATTGTAGCACTTCCGATTGTTATTATTTTTGCCATTTTTCCCCCAAATCTTTTATTCTTTACATTCTAAACTTTTTTTATAAACCTCGTTTTTATTAAAACCGAAAAGTTCCGAAATAATAACAGAAATTTCTTTATCTTTAAACCCCTTGTTTTTTAAAATTCTGATTTTATTATTTATATCAGATATAATAGGGTCTTTGTCTGCATATACCATGCATACTATTTCACCTTTTATACCGTCTTGATAATATTCAATAATCTCAGAAATATTTCCGGTTTTTACTTCTTCATATAACTTTGAGAGCTCTCTCCCTAGTGATATTTTTATATCTCCCCTTATGGATTTTATAACATTTAACGTATTTAAAATTCTTTCGGGAGAATCATAAAATACAACATTTTGCGCGGATAATTTTGATAAAATCTCTTTTATCTGTTTTTCTCCTCGTGATATAAAACCAATAAATATAAAATCTTCACTTTCTCTGGGAATTTGTGATAAAAATGTTGTTACAGCACAAGCTCCGGGCAATGATGTTACTGTAAACCCGTTCTTTAGAAGCTCGTCTATTATTACATTTCCGGGATCACAAATCATTGGTGTTCCTGCATCTGATACAAGTGCGATTTTTTTCCCGTTTTTCAATTCGGACAATAAAAAACCTACGCGTTCTTTTTCGTTGTATTTATGGTAAGAAATGCACTTTGTACTGATATTATAATGATTAAGAATTTTTTGCGTTGTTCTTGTATCTTCGCATGCAATAATATCAACCGATTTTAATACGTCTATTGAACGAAGAGTGATGTCCTTTATATTCCCGATAGGAGTCGGAACAACGTAAAAATCATATTCCCTTGTCACACAGCACCTCTCTGTAAGATTCCTTTTTTCATTTCTTCTTAATTATACTAAAAATGACTTATTTTGAAAAATCATTATAAATTTATTATGAAAAAATTTTTACTTATATTTTTATCTTTAATGATTTTTCAACCGGCTTTTTCTAAAATCATAACCGGAGAAATTGAATATAATGCTGAAGATGCAAAAAATGCCGTTTTTTCATCTCCGTTTCAACCGATAAGTTTTAATAATATACAACACAAATTAATAGATAGTAACAATTCTGAGAACTTAAACTCGCTGTATTTAGGAATTACAAAGCTGAAAGACAGAAAACTTGCCCGTTTCTCGGACGGGAGTTACGGTATTCAGTATTACGACGATCCGATGTACTCTTGGTATTATTCACAAAACGGTAGATTAATTAATTTTACTCAAAAAGATTCTCTTTCATATCCGTGCAAAATCACTAAATATAAGCCTGACGGAAGCATAGCAAATACAGGTTACAGAATATCCGACAAAGAAAGTTTTATATTTTCTTCTGAAGGAAAACTTATTGCTCACTGGAAAAACAATACTTGTTATGATGAATCAGGAAATATAATTATGACAAGAAAAATAACAGAATAATTGATTTTTATTCTTGCTATTTATGATAATATTAAATTATGAAGTATAAATGGCTTAATTATAAACAAAATGAAGAGATTATCGTATTTTTTAACGGTTGGGGAATGGACGAATCAATAGTATCACATTTGAGCCCCGAAAACTATGATGTAATAATGTTCTACGATTATAATTCACTAAAACCCGACTTTGATTTGATTATGTTAAACCAATATAAAAAACGTCATCTTATTGCTTGGTCAATGGGAGTAATGACAGCAACACTTTTTGATATAAGTTGGAATTCAAAAACAGCGATTAACGGAACGCTAAAACCAATAGATGACAAATACGGTATTCCTGAAAGAATATATGATTTAACTCTAAAAAACTTTTCACTTATGGGCGCAAAAAAATTTTTTAAATCCATGTTTAAAGAAGAAGTGTCAATTCCTGCTATAAGCCGCGAATTTGAAAATCAAAAATCTGAATTAAAAGCATTAAAAGAATATAAGGCTAATGAAAATTTTCAATACGAAAAGATAATTTTATCATCAGAGGATAAAATTATTCCGACGAAAAATCAATCCGCGTTTTGGAAAACAGAACCTAATATTATTAGCGGTCATGCTCCTTTTAATCATTTTACAAAATGGAGTGAACTGATTTGAATAAAAATTTAGTAAAAAAAAGATTCGCAAGAAAGCTTAAAACATACAATGATAATGCCAAAATTCAAAAACAAATGGCTGAAAAATTGCTTTCGTTTTTATCCGAAAACGAATATAATTCTATACTTGAAATCGGCTGCGGAACAGGAATTCTTACAAAATATTTAATTGATAATATACAATTTAAAACTTATCACGCTAATGATATCGTAAATGAATGCGAAGATTATATTTACAATTTAAATCCGAATATTAAATTCTTTTGCGGAGATATTGAAAATTGTATAAAAACCTCTTGCCAAAAATATGATTTAATAATATCTAACGCTGCTTTTCAGTGGATACAGGATTTTCCTGATTTTATAAAAGCTCTTGCCTTAAAATTAAATCCAAATGGAACAATTCTGTTTTCAACTTTTGGTAAAGAAAATTTCAGAGAAATAAACTTTGTTCTCGGAAAATCTCTTAATTATTATTCCGAAAAAGATTTAATTGAGATTTTAAAAGAGTTTTCTCCGATAATTGAAGAAGAAATACGAATATTATCATTTAAAACTCCGAAAGATGTTCTTAAACACATACAAAAGACAGGAGTAAATGCAATCTCACAAGAAATATGGACAAAAAAAGATTTACAAAATTTTGAATCCTGTTACAACAATCTTTGCTCAAATCACGCAACACTTACATATAATCCCATATATGTAAAAATTAAAATTTAATCGGTATATTTGTGATACAATCAATAAAGGAGGGGTAAAAATGTATGAACTAAAAGCTCAAATGTACTTTTCCGCAGCACATCACCTTCTTAATTATGACGGCGCTTGTGAAAATATGCACGGACACAATTGGCTTGTAGAAGCTTTTGTATGCGGAACAGAACTTGATAAAAGCAATATTTTAGTAGATTACAAAATTATAAAAAAACATCTGAAAGAAGTTTTGGATTATTTGGACCATAAAGATATTAACGAGCTTCCGGAATTTAAAGGAATTAGTCCGAGCAGTGAAATTTTATCCAAGTTTATATACGAAAAAATGAAAAAAGTTATTCCGCAAACCTCCAAAATATCAATATGGGAAACCTCTACATCTTGCGCCAGTTATTATGAATAACCTATTTAAATATTTTGACGTTTTATTGACTAAAATATAACTTTGAAGTTAAAATTAACATATGAAAATAATAATATTTGGTGCAAACGAAATTGGCTTTATGATAGCTAATGAGTTTTACACCGATAACGATATAACTGTTATAGACGAAGAACAAAATAAATCGGACTCTTTTAATAAGCTTGATGTGAGCTTTGTTAGCGGTAATGCTTCAAGCGTTGAAGTTTTAAAACAATCCGGAATAAAAAATACTGACGTTTTTATCGCTTGTACAAATTCTGATGAACTTAATATAGTTGCCTGTTTGACTGTAAAAAAACTCAGCAAAGCTAAAACTATATGTTTTGTCAGAAAAGAAGAATATAAATCTTCTTTGAGTATAACAAAAGATGCGGAATACAGCAGTGACTTCTATATAGATAATGTAATTTGGCCGGAAGATTTATTAACCCAAGAAATTTTCAGAATTATCACAGTCGCAAAAGCATTAGACGTTGAATATTTTGCAGACGGGAGAGCAAGACTTTTGGAATACAAAATACCAAAACATTCTCCTTTAGTAAACAGCGTTGTAAAGAATTGCGATTTTCCTAAAGATACCCTTATAGTTGGTATTACAAGAGAAGGTGAACTATTTATTCCGACCGGTGAAACAATTTTAAAAGAAAATGACAAAGTAATTTTCATGGGGCTTTCTCATTCTCTTAACATATTAGCAGGTAAATTTTTTCACGAAAAAGAATTTGTTAAATACGTTACCATAATAGGAGGCGGAAGCGTAGGACTAAAACTCGCAAAAACTCTTGAAGACATTAAACTTAAATTAAAAATTATAGAAAAAGATGAAGAACGATGCGAATATCTATCAAGAGAGCTTTCTAACGCCCTTGTGATAAAAGGTGACGGAACAGACTTGGAACTATTAAACGAAGAAGATATTTCCTCTTCAGACGTTGTTGTTAGCGTAACAAATAATGACGAAAAAAATCTGCTATGCTCACTTTTAGTTAAACACTTGGGAGCAAAACGCGTTGTCACAAGAGTTACCAAAAACACAAATATTTCACTTTTCGAACAAGTCGGAATTGATATAGCAATATCATCAAAAACGGCTTCTCTTAATGAAATTAAAAATAATATAAGAAAAAATAAAATCGGTATTTTAGCAACTGTTGAACAAGGTCAAGGCGAAGTTCTTGTTATACCGCTGCCAAAAGAATATGAAACAAAAAAACTTATGGATCTAAAATTACCGGCAAAAGCGGTTATTGGCGTAATTCAAAGAAGAAACAGGATTATAATACCAAACGGAACAACACTGGTATGCGGAGAAGATAACCTTATTATTTTTACAACAAGTATAAATGCTTCCGCAATAAAAAAATTTTTTGAGGAAGTTTAATGAGAATAACTTATTTAGCATATACTTTCGGTTTAATAATGATGTATTTTGGCTTCGTATTACTTGTTCCGATTATTGCCGCTCTTTGTTTTCAGGAATATCACGCTATACACCCGTTTATAATTTCTGCCGGTTTAGCAATAATGATATCCTTTGTAATAAAAAAATTTGTTCCGGGTGTCAGTAATATTAAATCCATAAATGATATTAAAAAATCAGAAGGACTCACTGTTGTAACTTTTTCTTGGATTTTTGCAGGACTTTTTGCTTCTGTCCCTTATTTATTTTTTAACATATCACCTATAAATGCACTATTTGAAGCTATATCCGGAATTACCACCACCGGAGCAACGACATTAACAACATTTGACTACCCGCATGCCCTTTTATTTTGGCGTTCATTCACCCAATGGCTTGGCGGTATGGGAATTATAGTTTTGTTTATTGCAGTTCTTCCACAGTTTGCCATAGCAGGAAGACAGTTATTTTTCGCTGAAGCTCCCGGTCCGACGGAAGAAAAATTTACTCCGCGCATAAAAAGTACTGCAGCAGCTTTATGGAAAATTTATGCGGGACTAACCATTATAGAATGTATTCTTCTTAAACTCTCGGGAATGAACTGGTTTGCGGCTATTTGTCACTCTTTTTCTTCTCTTTCCGGCGGAGGGTTTTCGCCAAATCAAACAAGCTTTATAGGTTATTCTCATACTATTTTATGGATAGTAACGTTTTTTATGTTTTTCGCAGGTACGAATTTTAACTTACAGTATAAAGCTTGGAGTAAATTTAATCCTTTTATTTTATTCAAAAATGAAGAATTTAAGGTTTACTTCTCTTTTGTAACATTAATCGCAATTTTACTTACTTTATCACTATTTGCAAACATGCACTATACATTAAATGACAGTTTTGTTCACTCATTTTTTAACATAACTTCTTTAGTTTCATCAACCGGATTTTGCAGTACGGATTATGCAAAATGGGATTATACAAGTAAAATACTTTTATTTGCAATAATGCTGTTCGGAAGCTGCGCAAGTTCTGCAGGAGGCGGACTTAAGGTTGCCAGATGGCTCTTAATTTTCAAAATAATGAAAAGTGAAATGATGAAAATTCTCCATCCAAAAGCTGTCTATAATATTAAAATAGGAAATTATTCAGTACCCAAAGATATTTTGTACCAAACACTTATGTTCGTATCTTTTTATTTTGCACTGATTGTATTATCCGCATTCCTAATTGCAATTATTGAAAAAGACACAATTGTAGCTGTTGTAGGCTCAGTTGCCGCAGTCGGAAATATCGGTCCCGGACTCGGACAAATAATAGGACCGTTAGGAAGTTTTGCCGATTTACAAACTTCAACAAAAACCCTTCTTATAATTGACATGCTTGCGGGAAGATTAGAATTAATACCGTTTTTAGTCCTTTTTCAAAAAGATTTATGGAGTTTTAAAAAGTAAAATATTAAGAAGGTGTTTCAAAAAGAGTTGCCCGCAAATATCGTGTCAAACAAATCTGTCATTATTTGGAAAGAATTATCTGCCGTTGGATTTTTAACAATTTTTAAATTATTTGAAAATATTAATATGGGTACGAATTTTTTCGTACCCATATTGCAATTGGTTTTTAAGAATTAACGTCCGTTGCACCTGACATAATCAATTCTTTTATATAAGTATCAGCAGTTTCTGTATTGATTTTTTTACCGGATTTTACATCATTTAAAAGCTTTACAAGTTCTTTATAGTTAGAATTTTCTGTATCTCCGGTATTTTTCGCATATTTAAGAGTTGATATCATTACTTTTATGAATGCTCTTGATTTTTCTGAATCAGACCACTTTGCATCAAATAAGATAGCACCTTCGTTATCTATTAAGTCTAACAAATCACCAATTCCATAAGGAATACCTACTACAGTATCATTACTGTAAAATCCTTGCATGAAACCGATAATTGTGTTTTCGTTTTGCTTCATTATATTTCTTATTGCTCTGGTTTTTTCTTTTTGAGTAGTTGGACCTATTAGGTCATCAGCTACTTGTTCGCCTTCTGCATATGCAACTTGATAATTTTCTTTGTTAGCTCTTATCGTATCCTCTTTTCTCTTAGCTTTTGATTTATCTTCGGGTGTATTATTATCCGGTGATTGCGGTGCATTTTGAGTTGAATCGGTTTTAGAGTCTCCATAATGTATTGATTTATCAATAACAATTGTGCCACTGTTGTTATTGAAGGAATTGTTTATACCTGAATTGTTGAAATTATTATTTTGGGTTTGTGTTTTTTGTTTTGGCAGAGGCTTGGGAGCACTTTCTCCATTACCTTCAGGTCGTTTCTTGTCTTCCGGCTTCTTATCTGTGTCCGGAGCTGTAGCTCCTTTATCGGGTGCTGCTGCCGGTTCTTTTTCTTTTGTGCATTCTTTTGGTTCGTTAATTTCTGTCTTTTCTGCTTTACTATCAAATTCATCACCTACAGGTTTCCATTTTGCTGCATTTGCAAGTTCTGATTCTAATGTCTTAATATCAGTATCTGTCATTTTGTTTCTTTCTACATCACCATTTCCTGCAAGAAGTTGTGCAAGTTTATTGTATTCAGTAGTTGAATCAATTTCTTTTTTACTTCTTCCGCCTCCAAGTTCTTTTGACATTGCTTTAATGTTCTTTAATGCTGTGTAAACATCTTGTGATAATTTTGCTTTTAAATCGTTTCCCACTTTTAAATCTTTTCCCATTTTTCTTCTCCTTTTTTAATATTTCGTGTTATTTGATAATAATTACTCCTGAATTGTTGTTGAACGAATTATTGATACCTGTATTATTCGTTGTATCTGATTGTTTAGATTGATTGTTTTGAACTTTCTTAGGTTGTTTTCTTTGTGGTTTTACTTGTTTTGGTTTTGTTTTTTGTGGTTTAGGCTGAACTTTTGGTGCTGTTTCTTTCGGTTTTGATTTTTCTGACTTAGGTTCACTTGGTGTCGGTACAGCAGGTTTTTCTTCATCTTTCTGTTTTGGTTTTGGTTTAAATCTATCCGTCCAACTTGGTTTATTTGCTGATTTTGGCGCATAATCTGAAGCAACATCTAATAATGCTTT
>CAJOPY010000187.1 GCA_905236505.1 Candidatus Gastranaerophilales bacterium | reverse complement strand
TTTCTATCTCAGACTTACGCTTTTCTGTCATAATTTTTGCCTGAGCATTTACATCATTACCGTATATTGCCTTTATATCAGCTTCTGAGATATTCTCTTCCGATATTGTCCTGTTTGTTGTTTCTCCAAAAACTTTTATTGTTATAAATTCGTCACTTCCGTCTACCATAATTTTACAAAGTTTATCTATCTCAAGCTGTGCCGGCAATGTTTTTCCTTTGAACAAAAATTTTTGGCTGTGAAATTGATTTAATAAAACACATCTGTTTGTTCTTAAATCACACTGAACCGTTAGCATAAACTGAAAACCAAAATCTACTTGATAATCTGCATTCGGATTTGATGAAATATTTACCAACTCTTTATCTGCAAATGTTTTTTCTCCATGTTTTGTCACTATAGTAAACGCCATTTTTTATCTCCTGTTTTTATTAAATATTATTATCTTCCTATTGCGCTAAGAAAACGACTTTTTGCTTTATCTGCATTCGTTTCGTTTGCCACTATAAGTTTTTTCTCCCCTAAAACCGGATTTAATTTTGTTTTTACAACATCCAACTTTTCCGGATGAGCATATACAAACATCATAGATATTTCCGGAATGTATTCTTGAACTTTTTTTACATTTTCAGGTAACGTTTCCCAATTTATCTGCTTTTCTGCAGCACCCTCGTTTTCCAAATCGCCAATTATTACAACAGCCGGAATATATCCCTCTTTTTTCATTGTTAAACAATGCTCAAATGCTTTTTTTATAGCTTCTCCGTATGCAGTTCCATAGTCATTCGGATTATATTGAGTGAAAGCTTCCATTGCTTTTGTTATCCCTTTGGTATTTAGCGGAGAACCTTCATATATTAAATATGAACTTTCTGAAACTTTTAATATTTTTATTTCATCTTCCGGATCCAACAACGAACAAAGAGATTTTAAATACTTTATTTGTTCCGGCAGATTTTTTTGGTTAGACGCCGATGAATCAACCGCAACAACGACAGCAGCTTTATGAAATTCATCCGGTTTTATGTTTTTAATACCTGCGTATAATAACTTTCCTACTACCGATATAAAAAGTATCAAAATTCCTGTTATTATAATTCTTTTATTCATAATTACCTCGTTTTTAACTAATTAATTGCCTGAAGAAAAAGTAAAAGGTTGAGTTAATGTAAGCTCTATCTCGGTAAAAGAGGGAATTTCCGCATCTACACCGCGTTCGGCTGTAGAATATACTGCAGATGAAGCCGCACCTGCTCCTGCACCTATTAAAACCGAACGAGCCACATGGTCGCTTCCGGCTATTAAAGCAAATAACAATCCGGTCAAAGCACCTGCTATTGCAGTTCCTGCTGCGCTTTTTACTGTTTCGCGGAGTTTTCCGTCATTAGATACCGTAAAGTCTATTGTTTCTGCTTCTATATTATAAACTTTATTTTCCGGTGTAACTATTTTATTAAAACTTATTACAACTCTCCCATTTCTTGAACCGTACGTAGCCGGTCTTGCGGTTGTTAAAGAACCGTATATAAGACTTCCTTGCGGAGCAACCACATTTCCGTTATACGTTAAATCAGAAGAAATAACCGCAATTATATTATCCCCCTTAGCAGCTGTCGCCGTATTTATTGCATTTTGTAAATAACACTGGATTTTCGTTCCTGATTCTACCCTTGCTACATAACCGCTATAAACATTTTGTTGTTCTTCTTGTTTTTTTGAAGTTTGAGGCGGCGTAAAATAATTATCAGGTTCCTCAAAAGAATATGTTTTAACAGCTCCTGATGATGAAATTATACCGTCTGATATACCGTCATATATTTCAATAAGATTTTGGTTAAATGACTGTTCATAAACAATTCCTTGTTTCTTTATCTCTTTTAACACAGATTTATTAACTTTTACATTATCTTCGGAACGATAATAATAGAACATATTTTCTCCGCTTTGTTGGAGAATTATTACAACTGAATCATCACCTGCCTGAGAAAGAGCATAATACGGATTTTGTTTTACTATATTATACCTGTTTGTGTTAAATGCCGATTCAACGACAGGCTTGGCGTCATCAGTTGTAATACCTTTAATATAATAAAGTGCACTAAATGCATAACAACTGTTTGTTGAAATATAAAAAAGAAATAATAAAAATGCAATAAACTTTTTCAATTAATTATTCTCCTTTATAACCGTTTCCGTAACTTGTTTTGTTGTTGTAACCGAACCGTCTTTATTTAGTTTTAGTAAATACTCAATTGTATTAAGCGAAAAAGGATCATGCATATCAGGCTGTGCAATACATATCCATATAGTTAATGATACTGCAATTGCTAAAATTGCTAAAAATACTACCTTTAAACCAAATTTAATAATCTTAAATAATAATATCATAGCAACGAGTGCAACAATTATTCCAACAATTCCTATTCCCATTACAATACCTCTTTCTCAAATAATTATACACAATAAACTATCTTATTGCAATTTTACGAAAAAGAAAAGATAGAAATTATAAATATTCTGTATTTTTAGTAAATTTATCATTATACTTTTAGGGCTCAAATTCTTTTCTATGTCTTGGTAAAATATCATTTCACCCCAGCGTTTTTGTCCGCATTATTTAATATTTTATGATATTATGTTTGTTTTGTAATTCTTTATTTTATACGCATTCTTATAAAACTCCTATGAATCCCAAACTGTTATACATCGGCCTTCTTTTATTAACTTTGATGTATATTCATTTTTTTCATGTAAGCTCA
>CAJOPY010000186.1 GCA_905236505.1 Candidatus Gastranaerophilales bacterium | reverse complement strand
AATGCTTTTGGGTTATTTCGGAAAAACTCCTTGCGAACCGGATCCTGAATTAGTAAAATGGGCAGAAGAAAAAACAGGACTTCAACCAACTACGGAAAAAGTTGTTGATTTGAATGACAGAGATCCTGAAAAAGGTGTTGAAGCTGCTAAAAAGCGTTTGGAAGAAGCAGGACTTCCTGCTACTGAGGAAAATATATTTATCGCTGCAGCCTGCAAAGACGGTAACGTTGATAAAGGTATTGACTTCTTACTTGGTAAAGGTCAAGTTTCTGTTAACAAGGTAAAAGCAGACGCTTCTAAATCTGAATCTGCTGCAAATGCAAGCGGAGAGTATACCGTTAAAGTTAACGGTAAAAATTACGCTGTTAAACTCGAAGGTGATAACAAAGCAACTGTTAACGGAAAAGTTTATGACATAAATGTCAAAGCCGGTATTGAAACTAAATCAAATACTTCATCAGGTGAAGGCGAAGAAGTTAAAGCCGGTCTTCCGGGTAATGTTTTAAGAATAGAAGTTTCTGAAGGCGACTCAGTATCAGAAGGCGACGTACTTTTGGTTGTAGAAGCAATGAAAATGGAAACTGAAGTTAAGGCTCCAAAATCCGGAACCGTAAATGCAATTCTTGTTGCACAAGGAGATAAGGTTGTAACAGGTCAAGGATTGGTAGTAATAGGGGGATAAATATAAATGAATATAGTAGATGGTTTACATACCCTCTGGGAAACAACGGGCATAATGGGTTTTGTGCATTCTGCTCAAAATGCATTTGCAAATACCGAAGTTTCAGGGTTTGAACAGATATTGGAAGCACACGGACAATGGATAATGATTCTTATTTGTTTGTTCCTGTTGTGGCTTGGCATAAAAAAACAATTTGAACCGCTTCTTCTTGTACCTATTGCATTCGGCGGTTTATTATCAAATATTCCGATGCCGTTAGGTGAAGAAATCGCCGGTCCGAACGGATTTTTAGGAATCATATTTGAAGCGGGTATTCATAAAGGTCTGTTTCCGTTAATAATTTTTATGGGTGTCGGCGCAATGACAGATTTCGGTCCGCTTATTGCCAATCCTAAAATGGCACTGTTGGGCGGAGCAGCTCAATTCGGTATTTTTGGCGCACTTCTTATGGCATACTGCTTATTCGGTTTTTCTCTTCCGGAAGCAGCATCAATCGGTATTATTGGCGGAGCTGACGGTCCGACTTCAATTTACGTAACAACAAAACTTGCTGAAAATCTTTTGGGACCGATTGCAGTTGCAGCTTATTCTTATATGGCTTTAGTTCCGGTAATTCAGCCTCCTATAATGAAACTCTTAACAACCGAAGCTGAAAGAAAAATTCAAATGGAACAATTAAGAGATGTATCAAAAAGAGAAAAAATTGTGTTCCCGCTTATGATTTTACTTCTTTGCGTAATTCTTTTACCGAGTGCGTGTCCGCTTCTCGGTGCTTTGTGCTTCGGTAACTTGTGCAAAGAATGCGGCGTAGTTGAAAGATTATCGGATACAATGCAAAATGCTCTGATAAATATTGTTACAATATTTTTAGGCTTATCGGTAGGTTCAAAACTATCTGCAAGCCAGTTTTTGACAGTCCAAACATTATTTATTCTTATTTTGGGAGTAACAGCATTTGCTCTTGCAACTACAGCAGGTGTATTGATGGCAAAATTGATGAACCTTTGTTCAAAAACAAAAATCAATCCGCTTATTGGTTCTGCAGGAGTTTCAGCCGTTCCGATGGCAGCACGTGTGTCTAATAAAGTCGGCTTAGAAGCTAATCCTCAAAACTTCTTGCTGATGCACGCAATGGGCCCGAATGTATCAGGCGTAATCGGCTCAGCTGTAGCTGCAGGTGTTTTACTCGCACTTTGCCACTAGAAAATTTATATACAATTTTCATAAAAGACTATTTTTGCATTTTACAAAAATAGTCTTTTTTATTAAAGATAAAGCTTAGATTTAAGTTATAATACATTCAAGATGCACTCAGCAACTTCTTTTGCGGAATATTTATCAGATAGTTTTTCTCTTACGTGTTTCAATTTTTCTATTGTACCTGCTCGATATTCTTTATCATATAACAAGCGTTCTGTTTCATAACAAATATTGTCCTTAGTAAATTTTGCTTGTATCAATTCCGGCACGATATCTTCTCCGGTTACAATATTCGGAAGAGAAACTTTTTTTATGCATCTTAATAACAAATACGCCAAATACAATATATATGGCCCCTTATACCCTATAACCATAGGAACATTATACAAAGATGCCTCCAAAGCTACTGTTCCGGATGCCAAAATCAATGCATCTGACACGCTTAATAATGCCTGATTTTCACCTTTTATAACCTTGAAATCCGTTCCGCTTACATATTTGTCAAAAATATCATCATTTAAACTCGGAGCATGGGATATACAAAACTGGATTTCAGGATGTTGTTTTTGCAATAGTTTTGCACCTCCGATAAGAGTTTCTGCCAAAAATTTTAATTCAAGCGGGCGTGAACCCGGAAAAACAGAAACCAATGGTCTTGTTATATCCAAATTATGCTTGTTAAAAAACTCTTCTTTATTCGCTTTTTCAGGAAGTTGACTAATAAGCGGATGGCCGCAATAATGAACATCAATTCCTTCTGCTTTATACATGTCTTCTTCAAACGGGAATATACAAAGAACCTTATCAAAATATTTTTTTATATTTTTTATTCGCCATTTTCTGCTTGCCCATACTTGAGGAGGAATATAATCATATAATTTTATACCGCTTCCTTTTAAACGTTTTGCCACTCTTGTATTAAAGGCTCCGTAGTCTATACACAAAACCAAATCAGGCTTAAAATCATTAAGCAAATAGTCACAAACCTTCTTTTCTAATGATAAATGGTCGGCAATCATTTTTAAACTTAAACCGAATCCTGCCATGTTAGAATGGTCACAAAATAGTTTTACACCCGCTTTTTGGAGATTTTCACCGCCAATTCCTTCAATAACAATTTCCGGCATTTTCTCTTTTAATAGTTCGGCAACCTTTCCGCCATGAATATCACCGGAATATTCTCCCGTAATTATGAATATTTTTTTCAAATTGTCACTCCCAAGTTTAAAATTTAAAACTTAATAAATTAACCATTATCATTATCGCAGAATATTAAACAGCCATTATTACAATTCCGTTTTTATTTGCAAACTTTACAGCCTCTTCTTTATCAACTATTATAGTTTCACCTGCTTCTACCGCTATTAAATCCGCTTTATACTTTTTCATAGTTTTTAGAGTGCGAAGTCCGATTGCAGGAATATCAAACCTTTTATCCTGCGAAGGTTTTGCAACTTTTATTATACGTGAATGATTTTTAGCAATTTTACACCCTCTTTTTATACATTTATCGGTGCCTTCTATCGCTTCAACTGCCATTATCATTTTATCTTTTATAACAACAGATTGACCTATATCTAATTTACCCATTTCTTTTGCAAGCGTAAAACCATAATTTACATCTTCCAGTTGAGCTTCGGTAGGTTTATGTTTACCTAAAACACCTGCAGGTATCATAAGATTTTTTATAAATATTGTTTGGTCTAAAACCGTTACACCGATTTTTTCAAGTTCTCTTACTATTGTCAGCATAACTTCATCATCATTTAATCTTTTTGCATTTTTTAACAAATCCAATGCTTTTGCATCAAATTTCGGACGTTTTAAAATCAGACCTTTATGAACTTTACCCAAAAAAGTAAGTTGTTTTATTTCTTCTATTTGCAAAATATCTT
>CAJOPY010000185.1 GCA_905236505.1 Candidatus Gastranaerophilales bacterium | reverse complement strand
TGCCCTAGTGCCTTAGTAACTTAAAATTATGAAAAATAGAAAAATAATTAAAGTCAAGCCTCTAAACTTCAATGTAGGCATTCAGCGGTGGTATGTCAAAGAGTTACTTAATCAATGCACCAAAGGACATAACGTCTTCATAAGTTGCACCTGCTTCAAGCAATTCTTCTGCTGTAAAACCAAAAAGTGTTATAGTATCATAAGCTTTATTTTTATCATTAATATTTTGTATGACAAAACTAAGAGCTGATTCTCTTGTCATATAAGGAAATTTTGTGTTTTTACCGTTTTTAATACTTCTTTGTTTGGATTTCCCCATATCTATACACCTCTGTCCAAAGCAAGTAAAGAAACGCCAATCATTCCTGCATAATTTCCGGCTTCAGCTAATTTTATAATAGTAGGCGTTGTAACAATGTCAGAATTAACTTCGTCCTGTATTTTTTCTGTATTTGTAAACTGTGCCATTGAACCTGATAATATAATGCAATCCGGATCAAATAAATTTACTAACCCTTTTATACCAATGATAATATCATTTTGCCATTTTTCCAAGACTTTAATCATATCCGGATTTTTATTTTGTACACCGGATATTATATCATAAGTAGTAATATTTTTAATCCCGAGCATCTCTTCGCCATCTAGTTTAAGTGCAGTGCCGGAAGCATATATTTCAAAACAGTCCCAGCCGCCGCATGTACATTTTCTGCGTTTATCGGAATACATTTTAAAGTGCATTTCTCCTGCGGCACCGGATTTTCCTTTAAGTAATTTGTCGTTAATTATTATTCCTCCGCCGACTCCGGTTCCGAGAGTGAGCAAAACAGAAACAGTTGTATCTTTAGAAGCTCCTATTTTATATTCAGCCCATGCGGCGGAATTCGCATCATTTTCAAGAAATACTGTTTTCTTACTGAGTTTAGAAAAATCTATATCAGAATATCCTTTAACAAGATTTCCTGTTGAACCAATAACAGCTGTATTTTCATTGTTTACAGCTCCTGCAGTGGCTATCGCTGTTACATCAATAATATCTTCATACTGTTTTATGCGTTCGGATAGAAGTTCTTCAAATCCGCTGATTGTTTTAGGAGTTGGAAATTTTACAATATCTTCTAATATTTCACCTTTTTCAGAGATTATTGTACTGAAAATTTTAGTTCCACCGATGTCAAATGCAAGTGCCTTTTTCATGTTAATCCTTATTGTTTTTATAATTTATAAATCTTTTTGTAATAAGTTGCGGACGCGTAATTGCAGAACCTATAACAACGCTGTGTGCACCCATATCAAATGCTTTTTGTACTTGGTACGGTTCCCAGATTCTTCCTTCAAGGAAAATTGGTTTGTTAATTTTTTGAACGAGTTTTTCCAATAATTCGTAGTCCGGAGAATCTGCAGGAGAACTTTCGGATTCTTTTGTATATCCGGCAAGTGTGGTAGATATAATATCAGCTCCTAATAGCGCAGAGTTAAGACCTTCATGTAAATTTGAAATGTCAGCCATTGCAATTTTGTTTTGGGAATGTATGAACTTTATAATATCATTTAATGATTCATTATTCGGTCTTGTTCTCATAGTTCCGTCAAATGCAATTATGTCAGCTCCTGCTTCAATAAGTTCTTTTGTGTCATTTACTGTAGGAGTAATATATACGGTTTCTTTCCAATTTTCAGGGAGCTTTGAAGGTTTTGTTATACCAATAACAACAACGTTTAATGATTTTGCTATTTTAACATCTCTTGCACCTGCAACACGAAGAGCTTCCGCTCCGCCGTTTACTACAGATTGCATCATAGAGCGCATACTATCTTCTTTATACATAGGTTCATCAGGCATTGCTTGAGAAGATACGATAATTTTTCCTTTTAAAAATTCTATAATTCCCATAAAAAAATTTTATCATAAAAAATGTTAATATAAGCAACTTTAATGTTGATAAAAAGTTAAATGAAGATTATAATATGTGAATAAAAGGGGTAAATAATGGAAAAGAAAAAGATTTATATTATAAGCACACTTGTATGTGCAATTTTGTTACTGATATTATTTTTAAACACTAATATTGATAAAGAAAATAATACTGGAAACGATATAACTGAAAAAAGTCAAATTAGCACAGAAAAAAAGGATTTTGATAAAAAATCCGATAAATCGTCAGAGAATGTGGAAGTAAGTGAACAAAAAGCGCAGACAAATAATTCAACAGTACTCAAAACAGCATCAGTGCAAATTAATACCGGTTATGAAACTATAAAAACTGATATGCATAACGATATATCAACTAATAATTTACCGGTTTCAGCAGTGGCCGAACTTACAGGACTTCCTGAAAACATAAAACATGCGGTATGTAATATAGCTGAAAATACGCCTGTTTATATGGTGCAAAAAATTAATAATAAAATATTTGTTATTGCTGAAAATAGTGATAATATAAGACATGGAGTTGATTTTGTAGAAATATCTGTTCCCAACGGTCATCAATCTGTAACTACACTTGGATATAACGGAAAAATAAAAGATTCTGATAATGACAAATGAGAATATGCCAGTGTAACAAATCTTCCGACAAAACACATGAAATATGATGCAGAAGGTGATTTGGAGTTTATTGAAACATGGAATTATGATGAATCCAATCCTGTAAAATATGAGATGAAAGATGCGAATGACAATGTAATATCTATGCGAAAAGAAGAGTTAAAAGACGGCACCGACCTTCGTGTAGAACATTTGGTTTATGATAAAAACGGTAATACAAAAGTTAATTTAACCACTTCATACGAAGGCGCAGATATCAAAAGATTTACGTACTATAATGCGGATAAACCTCAAGAAAGCGGCTCTTTATTTTGTGAGTATGAAAACGGTCAACGAATAAAAGAAACTGTATTAAATTCGGAATTAAAAGTAAAAAATGTTTATAATGTGAAATATAAAGACGATATAAAAGAAAGTATAACTGTACTTGATTCTGATAATAAAGAAGTTTTGAAGTATATACAATAGTTTTATAAAATATATTTTTTCTAAAACCACTCAAGCGAGATTTTTGTCCGCTTTTTAGGGTACACATCATTCCTCCCTCTTGAGGGAGGATTAAGGTGGGTGAGCAAACAAAAGACAACGAATTTACAATTTCTGATACGAAATTATAATACATTTGCCCCAAAAATATTAAGAAATATTACAAATGTAACGCAATGTAACCAAATGTAACGAATTC
>CAJOPY010000184.1 GCA_905236505.1 Candidatus Gastranaerophilales bacterium | reverse complement strand
TTTTGCAATATGGCAGAAAGGTTGTTTTTCGGGTATGTAAGAGATTATATAAAACTCAATTTTATTGATTTTCCGGTATTTAATATATCAGACATGTTTATAAATATATCTGTTGCTATTTTGATTTTTATAATCGCAAAAAACAGATTGTACAAAAAAACCGAAAAATAACAGACATTAAAATAATGCTGAAATTAGCCATCAGCAGAATTTCGTTACTATTATGCCGTATATTTGGAATTTCGTACAGTTATTTTACATCTCTAAATTCATTTGAGAGAATTGAATAATTTTATTTTTACCTCTGTGCTTAGCGTTATACAGAGCGTGTTCAGCATATCTTATAACGGTGTTTGCATCTTCTTCAACGTCTTTCATGCAAGGATATGTTGAAATTCCTCCGGAGATTGTAACTTTGTGAGCTTCATCTTCTCCTGCAGGTATAAATTCCATTTTTTCAACTTCACGTCTGAATCTTTCTCCAAAAAGAAAAGCATTTTCTTCTGAAGTATTCGGAAGCACAAGCAAAAATTCTTCGTCCCCATATCTTGTTAATATATCTTCTTTTCTTATCATCGCATCAAGTTTGTTTGCAATGTTCCTTAAAAGAATGTCGCCCCATTCATATCCGTACATGTCGTTCACAACTTTAAAAAAGTCTATGTCAAATAATATACAAGACAATTTTGTTCCGTAACGTCTTGAACGTGAAATTTCTTCTTCCAAACGTTCCTGCAAATATTTTCTGTTATGCAATCCGGTTAAATCATCCGTTGTGGAAACTCTTTCAAGCTTATCTTTTATCTCTTTAATTTTCAATAATGCTTTTACACGAACGATAAATTCATCTTTATTAGAAGGATTTTGTATAAAATCATATCCTTCCGCTCTCACTGTAACATCTCTTTTCGTAGGTCCGAAGAAAAGTATCGGACAAGGAAATTTGTTTGTCATAAGTGCATCTTTTGCTATATCAATATTTTCAACAATTATAAGCGAAGGATTGATTACTGCATAATCTTTCAACTGGTCAATTGAAACAGTTCTTACTTCCGCTTCATCCAGTTCTTCTAAAATAGCCTGTATATCCGGCATTGGTTTTGTTGAATAAATAACAATATTTGTCATAAAACTTCCTCTTACTTAATACTTTACCGTAAGATTATATCAAATTTGTTTACAAAACTCAATATTAAAGTTATAAGAAATTTGGAAATTATCTCGCAGCTTAAATATAACAAACTTATAGACAAAGTGTTGACAATAAAAAATATCTTTGGTAGCATGCAAATATAATCGCAGACAGTTAGTATCCTGTTAGGATTTAATTTGTAAATCAAGCTAGCCGAGATTACCGGACAGTGTAAGCTAAAGCCGAAAAGAAAAGCGCTGTAACTTAAAATAAATAGCATAAACGGTAGATTTTGCGATTAAACTGAAAGATTGCAAAATCTTTTTAGTATGAAAAAAGGTCGAACGGAATTATATCCGATAAATATAAAAATATGCGGGAATACCGCAAAGGCAGAAAATAAAAGGAGCAAAAATGTCAACAAAAGCTTTTAAAGACGATAAGATTAAACTTATCAAGGAAAAAATTGATAAAGCACAAGTTGCTATTGTTACCGAATACAAAGGTCTGAGCGTAGAAGAAATTACAAACCTCAGAAGATCTCTTCAGAAAGACGGCGGCGATTACATGGTTACGAAAAACACCCTTGCAAAAATCGCTATAAAGGGAACTCCATATGAAATTTTGGCAGATTCTTTAAAAGGACCTATTGCTTTAGCATTCGGTTATGAAGATCAGGTAGCACCGGCAAAAGCTTTGTCTAAATTTATGAAAGAAACTAAGAAAGGTGAAATCTTAGCTGCTGCGTTAGACGGACAACTTTTAAGCGCAGAAGAAGCAAAAGCTCTTGCAAATATTCCTTCAAAAGAAGAAATCTACGCAAAAATGCTTGGTTGCCTCAATTCACCTGCTTCAGGTATCGTTGGCGGTATCAATGGCGTTATGTCAGCTCTTGTCAGAGCAATTGCCGCTGTGCGTGACCAAAAACAAGCATAAAATATTTGGTTTGTAAAAATCAAAAATCAAAAACAAAAAGTACTACAAAAAATAATAAAAAGGAGAAAATCATGAGTGTAGAAGCTATTTTAGAATCAATTGAAAAATTAACTTTGTTAGAAGCTGCTGAATTAGTAAAA
>CAJOPY010000183.1 GCA_905236505.1 Candidatus Gastranaerophilales bacterium | reverse complement strand
TTATTATCATAAATTGTGACATTGTTTCTGCGGTGTCACCGGATTTTGTAATTACGTTAACCAGTGTTTTCTTTAAGTCTAAAATTTGAAGTATTCCGTTTATTGAATCCGGGTCTATATTATCCAAGAAAAATATTCTGGGCAGATTATTTCTCTGTTCTTTTGTAAGAAAATTCCAATATGGTTTCAAAAGAGCTTCCGTAACTGCCATACCGCCCAGCGCAGAACCGCCTATCCCGAGTACCAAAATATTTTCAAATCGATTTTCCACTAAAGATGCAAATTCTTTGACGTACCATACTGTTTCTTCGTTGTAGCCTAAATTCATCCATTGAAGCCATTCTCCCGGCTTGTCTTTTCTTTGATTAAGATTTTTAATAATATCGGCAATTTTTTCTGAATAATTATTAAACTCTTCCGGTAAATTTAGTCCGTTTCCTTCTCCTACAATTAATGAATCAGCATTTTTGCAGTTTAATCTTAACATTTTTATATCCTTAAAAATCTCTCCTGTATACCCATATAATCTATATTTATTGTACAAAAAAGAACAAATTTTTCAAGAGTAAGATAATATAAGTATAGACAAAAATGTACTAAAATGATAAAAATATAATATAAAAAGGAGTAATTATATGAACACAAATGCGCTTTATAATATAGGGTACGGTCTGTATGTTCTTACCTCTAATGAAAACGGCAAAGATAACGGCTGTATTATTAATACGCTAATGCAAGTAACATCCGATCCTCTTCAAGTAGAAATTGTTGTTAACAAGCAAAACTATACAACAGATATGATACAGAGAACAAAAAAATTTAATGTATCAATGCTTACGGAAAAATCTCAATTTGATATTTTTAAAAGATTCGGATTTCAATCCGGTAAAAGTACCGATAAATTTTTAGGTTTTAGTGATGTTAAACGTTCTCCGAACGGAGTTTTGTATATAACAAAAGATACAAATTCCTATATATCCGCATATGTAAAGCAAGAGTATGATTTGGGAAGTCATATGTTGTTTATAGGACAACTTGTTGCTTCCGAAGTTTTATCTGAAGAGCCGTCTTTGACATATGCATATTATCACAAAAATATTAAACCGAAACCGCAAAATACCGAGAAAAAAGGGTGGAGGTGCAAAATATGCGGATACGTATATGAAGGTGAAAACTTACCTTCCGATTTTATATGTCCGTTATGTAAACACGGCGCAGAAGATTTTGAAAAAATATAAAACTTTATTTGCATAAGAAGAGCAATCACATAACATTTCTTTGCATAACCTTGTTTTTTATTATTGTTTAGGTTACGCTTGTTTTGAACGGACATTTTTTAGGAGTAGCCAAAAGTATGTATAATGTTGCGATAATAGGGGCGGGTCCAGCCGGTATTTTTTCAGCGCTTGAGATTGTAAAACTTAAACCGGAATGGAAAGTGGTATTAGTTGAAAAAGGACAAAAAATAGAAAAAAGAAAATGTCCTATAAGAGAAGGCTCTTCTAAGTGCGTAAATTGTAAAAGATGCGGTTTGCTTTGCGGATGGGGCGGAGCCGGAGCATTTTCTGACGGAAAACTTACATTAACTCCTGATGTAGGCGGTCATTTGGTTGATTATATGTCCAGAGAAAAGGTTGAAGAGCTTATAAAATATGCAGATGACATGTATCTTGAACACGGAGCTACGGACGAAGTTTTCGGTACTGATATGGAAGTATTTCGTGAAATAGAACGCCAAGCTGTTCTTGCAGAACTCAAGCTTGTTCACTCTCCGGTGCGTCATTTGGGAACAGAAAGAAGTTTAGATGTTTTAAAGCATATGCAGGATTATCTGGATAAAAGAATAACAATACTGAATAACGTAAGCGCGGAAAGCTTAATTGTTGAATGTGAGCAGGTTAAAGGAATTCTTTTAGATAACGGAGAAACGTTAAAAGCCGAGTATACAATAATAGCACCGGGAAGAGAAGGTGCTGATTGGCTTACTCACGAGTTTGCAAAAAATAAAATAGGTATGGTTAATAATGCAGTAGACGTAGGTGTCAGAGTTGAACTTCCGGCTCCGGTATTTGCGCCGCTTACAGACAAACTGTACGAATCAAAATTAATATATCATTCTCCTACTTTTGGTGATGAAGTAAGAACTTTTTGTATGAATCCTAACGGTGAAGTCGTTCAAGAAAATTATAACGGAATTGCAACGGTAAACGGCCACAGTTATGCTAACATAAAAACAAATAATACAAACTTTGCGCTATTAGTAAGTAAAAAATTTACAGAACCGTTTAAGGAGCCTATTGCTTATGGTCAGCATATTGCAAGTTTAGCCAATATGCTTGCAGGCGGAATTCTTGTTCAAAGGTTCGGAGATTTGCTTGAGGGCAGACGTTCCACTCCGGACAGAATAAAATCAAGTATTATAACGCCGACTCTTACTTGTGCAACTCCGGGAGATTTAAGTTTGGTAATTCCGTACAGGCAAATGAAAAGTATTATAGAAATGTTATTTGCACTTGATAAAATTGCACCCGGAACGGCTTCAAGATATACGTTGTTGTATGGTATTGAAGTTAAATTCTATTCAGCGCGTGTAAAATTAACAAACGAATTGGAAACCGAAGGTGTAAAAAACTTGTTTACAATTGGTGACGGAGCAGGCGTTACAAGAGGGTTAATACAAGCTTCCGCATCAGGCGTATATGTAGCCCAAACAATATGTGCAAGAGGATAGAATTATGGAAAAGAATTTTATATTAGCGGGTTTTGGCGGTCAGGGAGTCCTTTTAGCCGGAACAATACTTGCTAACTCATTTATGAATGACAATAAATATGTAACTTGGTATCCTTGTTACGGAGCTGAAATGAGAGGCGGAACAGTTAATTGTGAAATAGTTGTTTCTGATACGGAAGTTAGTTCTGTTCATAAACAGGATACTGATTATGCACTTGTTCTAAATCAGCAATCTTTTGACAGATTTATTCAAAGGGTGAAATCAGGCGGAACAATAATATCAAATTCAACTCTTGTATCGGAAGTTAAACCAAGAAATGATATTAATTATGTATTTGCACCAATGGGTGATATTGCAAACAACTTAGGTTCTTCAAAGGTTACAAATATTGTTTCATTGGGAGTTTTGGCTTCTGTTGCGGATATTATTTCATACAAAACACTAAAAGAAGCTGTTGAAAAAATTATCGGAGAAAAGAAAAAAGAACTTATACCTCTTAATCTTTCCGCTATTCAAGCAGGATATGACGTTTTTGCAAAATTATAAAATTATAAAAAATTATACTTTAATTTTGCAATTAACCCCATAAATTCCTGCTTTAGTCCTCTTTTAAGGTTTCTCCGTAATTTATATCAATTACAAGCGGAACTCTTAACGGCTGATTTAATTCCATTGCTTTCAGAGCAAGGTTTTTAATATCGTTTAGCTCTGTTTTAGGAAGTTCAAAGATTAATTCGTCGTGTACCTGCATAATCATTTTTGCTTTGTAATTACCTTCCGCTAAAAGTTTATCCGCTTCAATCATTGCAAGTTTTATCAAATCTGCCGCAGAACCTTGCAGAGGCTGGTTGATTGCTGCTCTTTGGGCGAATTCTCTTATTTGATAATTCGGGCTGGCAAGTTCCGTTTCAAGAAATCTTTTTCTTCCGAATATTGTTTCAACATATCCGTTTTCATTTACAAAATTTATTTTATTGAGCATATATTCTCTGACTTTCGGATAAGTTTCAAAATACTTATCTATAAATTCTTGCGCTTCACTTCCGGATATACCCAGTCCTTTAGCCAGTCCGTATCTTGTTTGTCCGTATACAATTCCAAAGTTTACAGCTTTTGCTTTTTGCCTCATATCTTTTGTAACTTCTTCCGGTTTTATCCCAAACACTTTAGAAGCTGTTATTGTATGAATATCTTCTCCTGTTTTAAATGCGTGTATAAGATTTTCATCTTCAGATACGTGGGCAAGAAGTCTTAATTCTATTTGAGAATAATCAGCACTTAATATAAGGCTGTTTTCTTTATCTTCGGTGCAAAAAGCTGCTCTTATTTTGCTGCCTTCCGCAGTTCTTGCGGGAATATTTTGCAAATTCGGATTTGATGAAGAAAGTCTTCCTGTTGCGGTAGAAGCTTGATTGTATGTTGTGTGTATTCGTCCGTCTGTTTTGCTTATAACCGCAGGAAGTGCATCTGTATAAGTTGAGCGAAGCTTTGACAGCTTTCTGTGTTGAATTATATAATCACAAATTTCGTATTCTTGTGCCATTTCTTCTAAAACATCTACACTTGTTGAACGTGAACGTTTTCTTTTTTTTCTTAGTTCAAGTTTATCAAATAATATTTCCGCAACCTGTTTTGGAGAATTAACATTAAAACTTTCTCCTGCCAGTTGGAATATTAAGTCTTCCAATTCGGCAAGTTTTTCTTTTAATTCTGAAGAAAGTTCTTTGAGGTAATCCACATCAACTTTTACTCCAATGTGTTCCATTTTTGCAAGAATAGGTGTAAGAGGTACTTCAATATCTTGCATTATTTTCTTTTCATTGTCATTATGGGTATTTTGCCAATATTCATACAACTTAAAAATTGTGTAAGCTTCATCACAAGTATATTGATCTTTTAGTTCCGGATTTGCTATTATATGGTTTAAAAAATCCAATGCTTGAGCGTCTAAGGTATGCTTTCTGTTAGGGTCTTTTACATAACTTGCAACCATAATATCGTACCACTGTCCCTTTGGAGAATAACCGTTATTTAAAAGCAAATGTAAATCAGATTTTACATCATATCCTATTTTTATTATATCTTCCGAATCAATAATTCCGTTTAGAGCGGATAAAACCTCATCTTTTAAATAATACGTCTTTTTGCCGTCAGATATTGCAGCACCTTTTATGATACCGTTTTCCTGATAAAATCTTACGGCAAGTGCTTTATTTCTTCTCATTTGATCAGCTTTTGGCTTATAATCAATTACTTCATATTCGCATTCAATAGAGTCAATATTTTCCTTTATTGCTTGAGTAAAAAGTCCTTGCTGAATGTAATCTTGTGTATTTTGCTTTTCGTTTTGAGCAAAGAGTGAAAGGTTTTCTGATGTTATTCTTTCACCGCTAAATGAAGATAATATTTTGTCTATGTCTTTTATAAACGTGTAAAATTGCATTTTTTTGAGAAATTCGGAAACATTGTTTAGATTTGGAAGAGTAACTGAAGCGGTGTTAATATCAAAATTTATATCAACATCACGCACAATTGTCGCCAAGTCTTTAGAAAGAACGGCAATCTCTTTACCGTCGCAAATTTTTTGCTTTACAGCTTTTTCCGGAATATTTTCACATTCTGCAAGAACGGTTTCCAAATTAGGATAACGGTTTAACAGCTTTTGTGCGGTTTTTTCTCCTATTCCTCTGACACCCGGAATATTATCGGACGTATCACCGCGAAGTCCTTTATAGTCTGTAATTTGATTTGGATAAACTCCGAGCTTTTCATAAACCTTATTCCAATCGTATTCAATAAGTTCTCCTTTGGACGGAATAAGAACTTTTACGGAACCTTCTTTGTCAATTAACTGAAAACTGTCTTGATCTCCTGTAAGAATAAGTGTATTATGTCCGCTATCCGATGCAATTTTAGATATAGTACCTATTACATCATCAGCTTCATATCCTTCTTTTGTATAAATAGGAATATCAAAAGCATTCAGCCCTTCGCAAATTACGCCGATTTGAGATCTTAAAGTATCCGGCATGGCTTCACGTTGAGCCTTATATTCTTCATATTTTTCAACTCTGAATGTTTGTCTTCCTACATCAAATGCAACTGCAATAAAATCCGGTTGAATTTTTGCAAGTAAATCAAATATTGCTTTAAAAAAACCGTAAACTGCCCAAGTAGGCTGTTTTTCGGAGTTTTTCATGTTAGTTCTTTCAAGAGCAAAAAACTGCCTGAAAGCTAAGGCGTGTCCGTCTATTAAAATTAAAGTTTTTTTATTTTGCATTCGCCGGCTCCTGTTATAAATAAAAAATATTATACCAAACAGAAAAATAACATGAAATACTTTCTCTCTTGTCTGAATTGAAAATTTTTAATATAATTATGCAATCAGTATTCAAAGCTGCAAAACAAAATTAGTATTGATTTTTAATACCTTCACTTGCTACATAGGCTGTAGACCATGCATTTTGAAGATTAAAACCTCCGCAAAAACCGTCTATATTCAAAGCTTCTCCTATAAAATAGAGATTTGGGTGTATTTTGGATTCCATTGTTTTAGAGTTTATTTCGTTTAAATCATACCCGCCGGCTGTTACGGTTTCTTCTCCTTTGTTTGTACCTATTATTTTTAGTTCAAAATTATGAATTTTCTCTGATATTAAATCTCTTGTTTTTCCGTTAATATTATGAGCTTTTACTTTTGAATGTTCTCCTGAAATACATTCTGCAAATCTTTCCGGTAAAAATAATGATAAAATATTTTTTAAATCTTTATGAGGATTTGTATTAAATAAATCTTGTAAATTTAGTTGGTGATTATAAACATCCAGTATTAAATTATATGGATATTCATTATATGCGTATAATGACGATATTTTGTAAGTGAGTGGTCCTGATATACCAAAATGAGTAAACAAAATATCTCCGGAAATTTTTAGGTTTTTACAAAAAACATTTTTTATTACAATACCGCTTAAATCTTTTAAGTCTGCGTTCAATCCGACCAGCGAGGGTTTTGTTTCAATAATTTTATGGTTAAGAATATCCAAATGTTCCCTTCCGCCTGTTGCAATAATTACTTTAGGAAACCAGTATTCTGATTTTGTTGTAACAATTTTATATCCGTTATTAATGTAACTGATATTTTTAACTTTTTCTTTTATAAAATCAGCCTTTTTTATTGAATTTAAGATTTTTTTTCTAACGAATTCAGAGCTTTCAGCTGTCGGAAAAATTCTTCCGTCATCTTGTATAAATGTATTTACTCCGATATCATTGAATACTTTAACAGTATCATAAGTAGAAAATTTTGAAAAAACAGAGTATAAAAATTTTTCTCCTCTCGGGTAGTTTTTAGCAAGTTCTTTTATATCATATGTAGCATTTCCAAGATTACATCTTCCGCCGCCTGTTGGTAAAAGTGTTACAAGAGGCGGTTTTGGATCAAATAATGTTACTTCAATCCCGTTTTTAATCAGAAAATATGCACATAAACAACCGGACGCTCCGGCTCCTATTATACAAACCGGCATATGTTATACCCTTGTCCCATACAAAAAAACTTCTTCCGGAGTTTGAAGTTCATCATAAAGTTCAGATATCGTCTTTTTAAAAAGCGGGTGTACAAAGTCTTGAGCGATTTCTAACATAGGGACAAGCATGCAAGCGCGTTTATGCATTAACTTGTGGGGTAATACAAGTTTTTTTGTATTTATAACTAAGTCATCATAGAACAAAATATCAATATCTATTGTTCTGTCTGAATAGTTTAAACTGTCTTCTCCCCGTTTTCGTCCGAGTTGTGCTTCTATTCTTTGACAAATAGCGAGCAATTCTTCCGGTTCATATGTTGTAGATATTTGGATAGCTGCATTAATAAACCAATTTTTTGTATCCATTTGCCAAGGCTCTGTTTCATAAAATGAAGAAGTTGCAACAATGCTGATGTCTTCCGTTGAGCCGATAATGCTTGCGGCTTGTTGAAGATATCCGAGTCTGTCACCTAAATTTGAACCTAATGATAAATATACTACAGCCATATATTAATTTTACATTCTGTTTCGCCGTGTTGTCAATAATGAATATGAGAAAGAAACAAAAAAATGACGAAGTTTGAGCGTTTTTGTAAATTCAGATTTTAATAAAAAAAAGAGTCTTAGCGACTCTAAAAACTTTTCATGTGTGAAGTGTAGTATGTGTATATTGAATAGTAGAAATTTTTACTCAATCCTAAAAGTATCCAATCCCTTATATACATAAAGTATTTTTGTAACGAAAAATTGCTTAAATAATTGCAAATATTAAGTTTTGTAACGACAAAATGAGGCTGAAAAAAAGATAAATTTTAAAACTTATTCGTAAATTCAATGTATAAAAATAAAAGAAAAATTTATTTACGTTTATATTAAAATATAATAAAAGCAGGAGGATAAATATGTCAAAAGAGAGTTCTATAAATGCGGCCAAAAAGATAAAAATGCTTATTTTTGACGTAGACGGAGTTATGACAGACGGTAGTATTACATATGATGAAAACGGTTGTGAATATAAAACTTTTAACGCAAAAGACGGGCATGGAATTGTGAGAATGAATAAAGCAGGTTTTATAACAGCCATAATTACGGCAAGGAATAACGGAACTGTTCAACACAGGGCAAAAAATCTAAATTTTACGGAATTGTATCAAGGATATAAATATAAACTTCCGGCTCTGGTAGAATTAATGAAAAAATATAACCTTAAACCTGAAAATGTTTCATATATGGGAGATGACCTTCCAGATATTTGTATATTGGAAAAAGTCGGGCTTTCTTGCTGTCCTAAAGATGCAGTAAAAGAGGTGCAGGAAATTTGTAATTTTAAATCTTCTTATAATGGCGGACATGGCGCAGTCAGAGAATTGTGTGATTTTATTCTGGATGCACAAGGAATAGAAAAAGACTATATAGTTTGTGAAGGTGTTGACAGGTAAAAAGTTTATACTTCTTTGCGGCAGTGTAAAGTTGTAGAAATCGTGTTATACTGAATTTATGATAAATAATGATAAACAAAGAATTATGCGTAAATTGTCAAATGCTCTTAATGCAAATGACATGAAATCTGCAAAGAAAATTATACAAAAAGAAGCAAAGCGTTTTATGGAAAAATATGAGTATTATTTTTATTTGGCGCTGGTTTCTGATGATATGTCCGAAAAACTTGAAAATTATACACTTTCAATAAATAATAAGCCGGATTTTGCGGATGCTTATATAAACAGAGGGCTTGTAAAGAATGAATTAAAAGATTACGAAGGTTCATTGGAAGATTATAATAAAGCGATTTCACTGGATCCAAAGTGTTCATTGGCGTATAATAATCGCGGATTTACAAAGTACTTGAAGCAGGATTATAAAGGTGCTTTGGATGATTATAATAAGGCAATATTATTAAATCCTAAACTAAAGATTGCTATAGATAATAAAGCAAAATTACTTTCTGAAGTATGTTTAAAAGATGATGTTGAATTCAGTGCAAAATTTTACCTTAGCTTAGGTATACAGGAAATAAACAGCGGAAAAATTTTGGAAGGAATAAAAAATATTGACGAATCATTAAAATATAATAAAAATTCGGATATTGCATATTTTTATAAGGGAATAGCGTACCACAATCTTAATAACTCAGACATTGCTTATGAATGTTATACAAAAGCAATAGAACTGAATAAGAATTTAACAGACGCATATTTTAACAGGGGGCAAATATTATTTAAAGACAATCCGAAACAGGCATTAGATGATTTTGTAAAAGCTGTTGTATTAGATCCTAAATTTGTAGATGCATATTATTCAATTGCTGCTATTCAAAAATCTTTAGGGCATTATGAAGAAGCGGTTAAAAATCTTGATAAAATTCTTGAATTGGAACCTATGGCAGTTAATGCAAAAGCTTTAAAAAAGCTTATTTTAAATAAGTATTTACAAAATTAATTGCATCATCTTTCGTTAAAATATCACCGTTTATTTGAGCTTCCTTTATTTCGTTTATAATTTTGCCTAAAAGCGGAGATTGTTTTATTCCTAGTATTTCCATTATTTCATTTCCGTTTATTAGCTTAGGTAAAGGCTTAAGAGATGGTTTAATACTTATATAAAAATCCATAAGTCTATTTAGTCCGTTTATATTATTTTCTATCATTTCTTTTGTAACCTCTGGACCTTTTGCTGACAATCTGTCTGATTTAGCTAGAACAATATTATCAATAACGTTATTTCCCAATTTTCTTATATAACGCATCATTATTTTATCATCAATATTAGGAGCTGATATCACTCCGGAGGGATAAATATGGAGTTTAATCATTTCTGATATATATTCAATTTGCTTGTTTGAAAATTTCAGATTTTTCAAAACGGGGATAACTATTTTAGCACCTGTAATGTCGTGTTTGATAAAACGATGGCGTTCTTTTCCGTTTTCATTTTCAATGGTCCAACAGGAATATTTTCCTATATCGTGCAGAAAACAAGCTATTTTTAAGTGATTTATTCTGGCATATCCTCCGAATTCGTTACAGGAAAGATGTTCTGTTATTCTTGTATCATTTTCAAACTGTATTTCACACTGTTTTACTGTTTCAATAACATGATGAATTAAGTCTAAGTGATGGTGTGAATTTGCAGGTATTTTTGCCATCTCCTGTACGCAAGGAAAAATTTTTCCCAATATTCCGATATCTTGCATAAGAAGAAGCGTTTTTGAAGTATACTTTCCTCCGAACAATTTCATAATTTCATCATGAATTCTTTCTTTTGCAGGTTTATCTATTAAAAATAAATATTTTTGTAACAGTTTTAATAATTCTTCATCCGGATCAAATCCTGTTGTCCCCATAAACCTAAATGCGCGAAGTATTCTGAGAGGATCATCTTTAAAATTTTCCTCTTTTATATGACGAAGTTTTTTGTTTTTTATATCATTTATTCCGCCGGTTATGTCAATAAATTCATTATTTTTTAGGTCATATGCTATAGCGTTTATTGAAAAATCACGACGGGTTAAATCTTCGTTTATGTCGTTACCGCAAATCTCGCATATGTCTGCATAATTTTCTTTATCCGGTAATACAACTCTAAAAATTTTGTTTTTCTCGTCAAGTGTGATAAAAGTTCCTTCAAATTCTTCAGATATTTTTTTTGCGAATTTTTCAGCATCTTTAATAGCAATATCTCTGTCTTTTGTTGGAAATTTTGTCCCGAAGAACTCCGAGCTGAAATAATCTCTGAGCATTCCGCCAACTAAATATCCTTCGTTAATATTTTTTAAAACAAAATCATCTCTGATATTCATATACAATATCTCCAATAGCCACAGTTACCGCAGTATCAGCTTTTAGTATCAAATCTCCTAATGATACAACAGGAAAATTATTTTCTTTAAAAAATATGAATTCTCTTTCAGAGAAACCTCCTTCCGGCCCTATTATTAAAAGAATTTTTTCGGATTTTTGTATGGGATTAGATGTTAAATACTGTTTAAGACTTTGTTCTGTAGAACGTTCGCCAAATACTATAATCCTGTTAAAAGAGTTTTTCAAAACATTATTTAAATCCGAAACAGGATAACAGGTCGGAATGTTGGCTCTTTCACATTGTTTGGATGCTTCATACATAATCTTTTGCCATTTTGTAACTTTAGATTCTGCAATATCTTTTTTAACAGCACAATTATCCGTGATAACCGGATAAACTCCGCGAATGCCAAGTTCTGTTGATTTTTCCATTATTACCGATTGTGAATCACTTCTAAGCGGCGATTGCGCTAAATAAATATCAAATTCAAGTTCTCTTAATGATTTATATTGTTTTTTTATTTCGCACAAGATTTCCGAACTATTTATATTTGTGATAACTGTTTCGTATTGTATTTGGTTTTCGTCAATAAGCAATAACTTTTCTCCGCACCTTGCTCTCAGGGAGCGGGCAATGTGGTGATAATTCTCATTATCGTTTATTTTTACGAATTTTTCATTAACATTATCAGATTTTATAAAAAAATGCGGCATAATTTGTCCTATTTTGTAATTTTAAATTAAGATATAAACATACAATCTCCGTAGCTATAAAATCGGTATTTATTTTTTATAGCTTCTCTGTATGCTTCAAAAATAAATTCTTTTCCTGCAAGAGCACTTACAAGCATTAACAAAGTTGATTTCGGCAGATGAAAATTTGTAATAAGTTTGTCAACAACTTTAAATTCATAGGGCGGGTAAATAAATAGCTCGGATGCCGATTTGCAAGCTTTTATACAGCCAAATTGTTTGTATGCTGTTTCAAGTGTTCTTACTGTTGTTGTTCCTACGGCTATAATATTTTTACCTTCATGTTTTGCACGATTAATTAAGTTTGCTGTTTCTTCACTTATTTCAAAAGCTTCCGAATCCATTTTATGGTCTAATATATTTTCACATTTTACCGGCCTAAATGTTCCAAGTCCGACATTTAGCGTAACATATCCTATTTCAACTCCTTTTTGTGACAATTTATTTAAAATATCTTTTGTAAAATGCAAGCCTGCGGTAGGTGCTGCGACAGAACCTTCATCTTTTGCATAAACTGTTTGATATCGTTCAAAATCAAGATTTTTTAATTCATCATCGCTCATTTTACGTTCTATATAAGGCGGAAGCGGAATGTTTCCGACTTTGTGCAATATTTCAAACAAATTCTCTTTTGTAATCAATTCAACAAGCCATTTTCCGTCATCTAAAAGCGGTGATAAAACTTTGGCTGATAATTCATCGGATATCTTGATAACAGTACCTTCTTTTACTCTTTTAGAAGGTTTTATCAGAACTTCCCAATTATTATTTTCTTTTTGTTTTAATAAAAATACTTCAATTTTTGCGCCGGTATCTTTAAATCCATATAAACGAGCCGGAATTACTTTGGTATTATTTAGTATAAGCACACTATTTTTATCAATTAAATCTGTAATATTATAAAAATGTTTGTGTAATATTGTATGATTTTCCGCATTCAGAACCATCATACGAGAATTTTCTCTCTTATCTGCAGGAGTTTGTGCAATTAATTCTTCCGGTAATTTATAATCAAAATCTGATAAAAGCATTATTAGTCCTTTTCCTTTTTTATAATTCATTATACAACAAACCGCGATAAGAGTTTATGTGAAGAGATTTGAAAAATAAAAAATAATTGTGTAATATAATATAGAGAGCTCTTTTTATATGGAGGAAGGTTAAACTAAATGAAGAAAAAATTTTTAACGTCAGGTTTGATTTTATTAACCGCAGTATTAACAACCATGAGTAATGCATATTCCGCGACACCTGCAGAATTATATGATGATGTTTGGAGCTTGGTGAATAAAAAATATTATGATCCGTCTGATAATTCTCAAGACTGGAACAGATGGAGATATCGCTATGAGCATAAGCTAAAAACAAAAGAAGATGCATATATTGCAATAGAAACAATGCTTGCAAGTCTAGATGATCCTTATACACGTTTTTTGGACCCTAAAGAATTTTCAGAAGAAAACCAATCAATAAAAGGTTCTCTAAAAGGTATCGGAACTCAAATCGGTATTAGGGACGGTCAATTGGTGATTATCGCACCGCTTGAAGATTCTCCGGCTGAAAGAGCGGGGCTTTTGGCAGACGATGCAATAATGGAGATTAACGGTGAGAGTACAAAAGGTATAAGTATTGATGTAGCTGCCGATAAAATACGCGGTGAAAAGGGAACTACGGTTAAACTTTTGATACAAAGGAAAGGTGTACCTAATAAGATATACAGTATTGTTCGTGATGAAATAGAAGTTAAATCTGTATCAACAAAACCGCCTTTTGAAACCGAAATACCGGAAGATATTCAATATATAAGGCTGAGTTCTTTTATTAGTAAAAATGCGGCAGGAGAAATTGAAACAATTCTCAATTCTTCTTCTAATGTTAAAGGATACATAATTGATTTACGTTCAAATCCGGGTGGCTTGTTAACAAATGCAATTTATATATCAGACATGCTGTTAAGAGGCGGTGTTATAGTAAGCACTGTAGACAGGGATAGCTATAAGTCAACAACACGCGCAAGAACTCATCAAGTTACGGATAAACCTATAGTTGTTCTTATTAACAAAGGTTCAGCTTCTGCAAGTGAGATTTTGAGCGGAGCGCTAAAAGACAACCATCGTGCAACAATAGTTGGAGAGCAATCTTTTGGAAAAGGGCTTGTTCAGGAAATAAATCGTTTGCCTGATGAAGCCGGATTAAATATTACAATTCAAAGATATCTGACTCCGTCAGGAACTGATATCCATAAAAAGGGCATTACTCCCGATGTTGTGGTAGAATTAACTAAGGAGAATGTTGATTCAAAAGATGATGTTCAACTTAAAAAAGCTATAGAGATATTGAAAGAGATGACATGTCTGGTACAAAAGAATGGATAATAAACGGAGATAATAATAGCAGCAAATCTATTATTGACAGATTGTTGGAAATTAGGGGCATAAAAACAGAAGAAGGGAAAACAGAATTTCTTAATCCTTTGTCTGTAACATTAATGCACCCTAATGCTTTTATTCAGATGCAAAAAGCATCAGATAGAATTTGCAGAGCTATAGATGATAAAGAAAATATATTAATATACGGTGATTTTGATGCTGACGGAGTTACGTCAGTATCTGTATTAATGAAGACATTTTCTTACTTGGGTGCAAATGTAGATTATTATATTCCTGACAGAGATACCGAAGGGCATGGATTAAACACAAAAGCTCTTGTAAAACTTTTAACTCAAAAAAAACCGAAATTGGTTATTACTGTAGATAACGGAATAAGCAGTATTGATGAAGTTAAATTTATAAACAGCTTCGGACGTGATGTTATAATAACTGACCACCACGAAGCTCCGGAAGAAGTTCCGCCGGCTCTTGCGATAATAAATCCAAAGGCAATGAATTCTTTAGATGAAAAATTGACACCATCTCAGATAGAATCTCTAACGTCGCTGGCAGGAGTTGGAGTTGCATTTAAATTGGCTCAAGCAGTATTGGAAAAATACGATAAACTTGCGTTTTGTTACGAATTGCTTCCTTTTGTAACAGTCGGTACAATTGCTGATTTGGTTCCATTAATTGGTGAAAATCGTTATTTTGTAACAAAAGGGCTTGAACTTATTGCAAAAGGAAAACATTACGGTTTAAAACGAATGTTGGATTGTGCTGGGATAAATACAGAAAACGGTTTAACTGCAGAACAGGTTGCCTTCTCTGTTGCGCCAAGAATAAATGCATCAGGTAGAATAGATTCGGTAGATGCTGCAGTTAAGGTAATGATATCCGAAAATAAACAAGAAATTGAAATGGGAATAATTCAGCTTGAAAACTTTAACAAATTGCGTCAGGAAATGTGTTCTCAGATTTTTGCCGAAGCAGATGAAAAGTGGAAACAATCCGGCGGAAAAGATAATGCAATAATTCTGTATGATAACAATTGGCATATAGGAATAATTGGTATTGTAGCTTCTAAATTTGTGGAAAAGTATTATAAACCTACATTTATTATGAATTATTCTGAAGAAAACAAGACGTTTCGTTGTTCTGCCAGAGGTGTAAAAGAGCTAAATCTTTATGACATAATTACAAATATTTCAGACAAACTTGACGGATACGGCGGACATAAACTTGCAGCCGGTTTTACATTTTCAGCGGAAAAGGCATCTTTTGAAGATGTCAAAAAAGCAATTAACACCACAGTCAGTGAAATGTTAAACGGACAAAAACTAATACCGTCTTTGGATATAGATTTGGAATTGGGTATAAAAGATGTTGATGTATCTCTTGTTGAAGAAATATCCAAACTTGAGCCTTTTGGGATGTCAAACCCATCTCCTACATTTGTTGTGAAGAATCTTGTTTTAAAACAGAAAAAACTTATGGGTTCTACAAAAGAGCATTTAAAACTTTCTGTAGAGGGACCGAACGGTATTGTTGATTGTGTATGGTGGTCAAGAGGAGATGTTCCTCTTGTTGCGGGAGATAAACTTGATATTGCATTTGCTCCACAGCTAAATACATTTAACGGTGTAACAACTGTACAGCTAATATTAAAAGATGTTCACTCTGAAGGTTTAGAAAAAGCTGAAGAGGTAAAACAAAAAATATACGATAATCGTAAAAAAACAAATATATTGCCTCAGGTTGATGAATATATAGCTTCCTGTAAAAAAGAAGTATGTGTGTTTGCAGAGGATAAAACGGTAATTGAAGGATTAAAACCGTATAAACATATATTTAATTCAATAAAAAACAGAAATAATATAGTAAAGACAGATGTTTTGATGTTTTTTGATTATCCCGCTGATGAAGATATTTTTCATCAAATTATAAATACAACGATTCCGGATTATATTCATTTTATGAATTACAGTAATATTCGTTTTAATGACGGTGAGTTTGTAAAACAATTTTTTGGAATGATAAAATACGCTTGTAATAATCTTGAGGGTTCATTTAGTCTACAAAGAGCTTCGGCAGCATTAGGAGTAAATGATATAGCAACTGAAATGTTGTTGGAAGTTTTTGAAGATTCCGGTATTATAGCGATAAAAGAAAGAAGTAGTGAAGAATTTATACTTAGTTTTATATCATCCGCAGAGCTTTCTAAAGTTTTGCATTCCCCAAAATATGCGGAATTTATTGAGATAATGAACACAATTAATGAATATAAAAATAAATTTATGCAAAAAGAACAAGTTTGTATATAAAATGAACTTATTTACTTCTGGCTGTTGTTACTCTATTTGTCAAAAATAGCGTTTATAAAATCGCAAGAATTAAACTCTTTTAAGTCTTCTATTTTCTCTCCGACTCCTACAAGTTTTACGGGTAAATTCAGTTCTTTTGCTATTGCCAGAATTATTGCTCCCTTAGCTGAACCGTCAAGCTTTGTAAGTGCTACAGAAGTCAGATTTACGCACTCTTTAAATACTTTTGCTTGTTGCAATCCGTTTTGGCCGGTATTTGCGTCTATAACAAGAATTGATTCCCTTAAGCTTTCCGGGGCGTTTTTGTCTATAACGCTTTTAATTTTTGACAGTTCTTCCATTAAATTATATTTGTTCTGTAAACGTCCTGCCGTATCTATAAGTATAACGTCATATTTTTCGTTTCTCGCTTTTTGAATTGCTTCATATACAACTGAAGCAGGATCCGCTTTATCACGTCTTATTATATCTGCTCCGGAACGCTTTGACCATATATCAGCCTGTTCCTCTGCTGCCGCACGGAATGTGTCGCCGGCTGCGATTAGCACTCTGTTGCCTTTTTGTTTGAAATAATATGCAAGCTTGCCGATAAGAGTTGTTTTTCCGGCTCCGTTTACACCTGTTATAAAGTAAATATTTAATTCATTTTCTTTATAGTTCAATTTTGAAGGACCTGTTTTTTCAAGTATTTGTAAAAATTCATTTTTTAGAAACTCTTTAACTTGAGATGGTTTGATTTTGTTTTGTCCTCTCAATTTATCAACAAGTTCTGATGCATAACTTATACCTAAATCGGCGCTTATCAGGGTATCTTCTATATCATCAAGAACAAATTCAGAAAATTCTTCCTCTCCTGATACAGCGTCAGCAACATTTCCGACTATAGCTTGCGCCGTTTTTGTTACAGTACTTTTTAACTTATCAAAAAAATTGAACATACTATTTTAGTCCGTTTTCAACAATTACTTTTGCAAGAATGCCGTTAACAAAAGAAGATGAATCGTCTGTTGAATATTTTTTTGCAAGTTCAACAGCTTCATCTACAATAACTTTTATTGGAGCTCCTTTAGTATAAAGAAGTTCTGTTATTGCAATTCTGAGAATATCTTTGTCTATTTTTACCAACCTTGTAATATCCCAACCGTTAGAATATTTTTGGATTTCATTATCAATAGCTTTGTGATTTATTTTAAATTGTTCCGCTATATCAACTGTATAATTTTTAACTTCTGATTGATTTTCTAAAGTCGCAAATTCTGCAATTTCTAGCGCTAATACTGTTTTTTCAACAATATCAAGCATTCCGTCAACTTTTGATATCATTTCATCAGTCATAGGAATCTGAACCGGTTTATTTTTTGCGCCCAACGGTCTTGATAAGTTTGAGTCGTGCTCTGCTTCATATGTTTCCAAACTGTCTTTTAAATCTATAAGTGATCCGACAGATAAATTTAATTCTTCCATCGCTGAATTTGTAAGAATTCTTACTGATTTTAGCATTATATCTTCAAAATCTTTTTTTGAATATTTTGTAATCTCTTTTTCCAGTTGCGAGAATAGTATTAAAGCCAATTCTCTTGCGGCACGTCTTGCTTGCATAAAATTTCTCCTATTTATAATATAGAATTATGGTATCACGAAAAAAAAAATTTTTATAGCTCAATCTCTTTAGTGTTCTTGATAAACACTATCGGTATTTATATCCCACAGATCTTTTTTATCTCCGTTTTCACGAATAATTTTTGCGGACATTATTCCGCTTAGCATAGAATGGTCCATATTGTTGTATTTATGCTGACCATTTCTGCCGATACAATACAAATTAGTTATATTATCCAAATAATCTCTTACTTTATGGAATTCAGAGTACGAGCCAAAATATGCAGGATAAGCTTTTTTTACTTTTATAATAACTTTGTCCAATATGTTTTTTTCTTCGGTTATATTTAAACTTTTTAGGTCATTTAATACCGTTTTAAACATCTCATCTTCTGTTTTTTTCCATAAATCATCTCCTTCCGATGCAAAATATTCCATACTTATAAATACGTTTTTCTTAAAATCACGTACTAAAAAAGGAGACCAATTATTCATTATTTGCATTCTTCCGGCTCTTATATTCCCGTCTTGTAAATAAATCCAATTATCCGGACAAATATTATTCAAAGTTTTTATTTTAGTATTATTCTTAAGATTTAATTTATTGAGATATAGTCCCGCTAGAATATAATCCCTATATGGCAGAGCAAATGCAATATTTTGTATCTCTGCAGGAACATCGTTTATGTATGATATCAAATCTTTTATAGACGCAGAAGATATTATATAATCAGCATTAATTGAATAATTACCGTCCTTTGTTTGATAGATGATATTAGTTATTCTGTTGTCTGTTTTTGTTAACCCTGTAACTTTGGCTCCGTATATAATCTCTCCGCCCATTTTTTGAATTTTGTTCGCTAAAACGTTCCAAATTTGTCCGCATCCGTACTTCGGATAAAAAAATTCATCAGTTAAGGATATTTCTTTTTTATTATTTTTACTGAGGTGTAGCGTAGTTAATACGGCATTCAAAACCGCTTTTTTAAGAGATAATCCCCGAATTCTTTGCTCGCCCCATTCCTTTGATATTTTGCTCGGATGCAAACCCCAAACTTTCTTTGTGTAATTTTCAAAAAATAATTTGT
>CAJOPY010000182.1 GCA_905236505.1 Candidatus Gastranaerophilales bacterium | reverse complement strand
AGAATCAATATTACTATTCAAAATCAATGTTTTTCCTATTTGATTATCTATATTTGCAACAAAAATAGGATCTTGAGCATTACCATAATTTGTAATATTTTTATTATATTTATTATTTATACCATGTAAATTTGCAGTACCATAAGCTGCAAAAGTAACAGTTTCGGCTCCTGTTTCAGAACCTATAATTTGTGCCAAACTACCACCCAAAGAATGTCCTGTTAAATATATTTTCGAATTTGGATATGCTATACAAATTTCTCTATAAACTTTTCTTGCGTCATTTGCTTGCACAGGAACATATTTATTAAGCATGTCAGCATCGCTTCCGGTATAGTCTAATGGACTATCAGAACCGCAATATGAAATTACAATATCTGAACCATTTTTATAAATTTTTGCTCTAAATCCTGTAAGATAATTAGTTACAGTATTTATTTCTTCATAGTCTGTATTATTCTTTTTACCTCTGTATGCTGATAAAGATAACTGCTTTAATTTTTCGTGTTGTTTATATTCTGTCATAATATCCTCCTTTTAATTTTGTGTTAATCTATAAATATGAGTATTATGAAAAAATTAAATGAGTTAGAACAATATCTTGGGTTTAATATATTTACAATAGTGGGCTGGCTATACACTCCGGCATTCAAATTTGTATTATCTTATAATGAGCCACGTAGCTATACTATTGATTTAATTTTCATTTCCAAATTGTTAATTATAGCATCTATACCATGGATTATTAGCATATTAGCTTTTTTAATATTTTTAGTTGAACAAATTATATCTCCCAAAGCCAAGAACAAATTTTTTCAAAATGTGATATATAAAATATTTTCAAGGATTGGTCTAACAATCATTTTAATTTTTCACCTATTATTAATTATAAAAATTTAATTCCTTTATAATTTGTCATAATTATTTCCTTTCTTGTTTGTTGTAATATAATTCTATGAATTTTTTTGATAAGTTAAATAAATATAATCAAAGAATTAGTTTTAATATTTTTGCATTGAATGGATATCTTGCATTATTTTTATATGTTTATTTATCATTTTTTCTTGGACTGGATTTTGCAATTTGGATTATTTGGTTGCCCGTTTTTGCAACAATTACAGCAATATATATTGTTGCATTTATAGTTTACTGCGTGGAAGTTGTTACAAAATACAAACTGCCGTTTGAATTTTTAAAAAATAAAAAATACACACTTGTTTTGTTGTTTGGCGCTCTGATATCAACGGCATACTTACTTTTTCTTTTGGTGTTTCTCGCATCACTGTTATTTATGCAATTTTAGCATTATTTAATTACAACATTTTCGTGTTGTTCATTTAAATACAATCTTTTTCATCAATAAACTCTATAAAGAATCAACCTGTTCTTTAATATATTTATTTTTTGGATCCAATTTGTAAGCTTGCTCCGCATAATCTTTAGCAAGTTTTTTGTATTTATTTTCTTTTGTATTATTGTACAAATACTCACTTGCATAAGAAGCATAAAGGTAAGCAGGCGCATTTGTTTTATCCGTGCTAAACAAATCGTCAAAATATTTGAGCGATTTGGAAAATTCTCCGTTAATATAAGACATATACCCGAGCCTTGCATATAATTCTTCCATTGTTTCCGGACTGTAATACTGATTTGGATTAAGTTTTGACGATGGAGCAGTGATAACAATAGATTTGCGATCTGAAGAAAGTTTAACCGGCATAACCTCCGAATGATATATGTTATACTTTCCGACATCTTCCCATTCTTTAGGGAAATATTTGGCATTATCTTTGACATTTTGTATTCTTCTTCCGGGATGAGGATGAGTTTTAGTCCATTCACTTCCGGTATATGGCAACGACTTGAAATATCCCATAATATCATATATAGCGTTTATATCATAACCTGCATGCATTGCGAGTTTTACACCTTCAACATCAGCAGCGTATTCCATGTTTTTTGAATCTGCATTGTATTTTATTTCCATACCGATTCCGACAATACCGGCCGAAGTATTACCCCCTTTAGCAGCTCTTGTCATAGCGTCTAATTTATTATAAAGCTGTGCTTTTCTTTGAGAATGTCCAAGCAAAGCGTGCGCCATTTCATGACCTATTATTATCGCTAAAGCATCGTCATTTCCGGAAAAAGTATCTACCAGTGCCGTATTCAGACATATATAATTCATACCGGTATTATAGGCATTAACTTCTTCTGTATTTCTTTCAATACCTACTCTCCAATTCAGATAATCAAGATTATTCGCTCTTATTAACTTTTCTGTAACGCGGTATATATTGTAATAGTCATCACTTTTTGATTTTGCATTGTAATTATACTTTGCCTTGCTTTTTAGATATGATTCATAATTTTTGTACTCAACATCATCTGCTTTTATTTTTTTATTATAATCTTTGTCATTTATTTTTTCGTATTCACTAAACTTCATTATTTTGGGATCTTTTATAGAAGAATTCGTTACATTCAAATCAGCTCTTGCGATAGGTTGTTGGTCAAAATATTTTTGTGTTGTTCCGTATTTCTGGGCGTGCTTCATTTCCTTAACTTGTAATTTCGTATAATCTTTTGCCAAAACGCTTGTGCAAAATAAACTAAATATAGCCAAAAAAATGAGTAAATTTTTCATATATTCTCCTTTTTTATAAATAATATTATCATATATGAAACAATATTACAACATTTTTTTAAACAAATTTTCCTTTGTTCTTACAAACCCGCATTTTAATAAACACAGGGCAGAGGCGCGATTTTGCGCCTCTGCGTATACGCACCCTTTAAACCAATTTAAAGACATTTTTAAACACTCTAAACACAATTTGTGCATTTTTCTTTTTGCAAACCCGTTCAGAAATAGTTTTCCGTCTTTGTCTTTAAAATAATAAATTGCACCGATAAGAAATCCGTTAGTTTCAAACAAATAAAACAGAGTATTTTCGCAAATAAATTCAAAAGAATTATCATCACAAATTTTATCTTGAACCGATTCATACAAATTTTTGCACTCTTCTCTGTATTCACTAAACTCTTCTTGAGTCGGTATCCAAACATTAATCATAACTTACCTTATATTTTCTTTTCATCTAATCCCTCAATAATATTAATCACGGGTTCTGTATTTTCTAAAGATTCGTCATCAAGCCCGAGTGCAAGCCTGTGTCCTTTTTGGATTTTTCCGATTGCTGATATTAAGAAATCCAAAGTTGCAATTGCGTTTTTTGGCATTTCTAAAAACTCTATATCCGCTCTTGCCAAATCTCTTGAATACTCGTCCAAAATAAATTCTGTTATTGAAAGAATTTTGTCATAAAATTGGACGTGCTTTTCGTTTATTTTATTTTTTCGTTCTTTATAATTTTCTTGTTTATCTTTTGGCATAAAAATCCTTCTTTTCATTTCTGTATTTATGTTTTTTAGAATTTTTCCACAAAATTCTATATTAAAAACTTTTTTAAAATAAAAAAAACCGAAGGCAGAGTATAAATGTATTACAATAAGGAGTACGGGAAAATTCCCGCGAGAGAAAGGTGAAACAATAAAATGCCTTCGGTTGAATATAAAATTACATCAATATCAGAACTTTTTAATTAATTCTTTATTCCCATAGAAATCACACGCATATTGACGGGCTTTTCCGTTTTTGGAATCTCTGTTTATACCGTAGACCCAGCCATAAGGCTTTGATTTATACTTTTTATAGTTTAATTCTTTTATGGAATACACAATATCTTGTTGACAACTCATAACCAGATTGTTAGCGTTTATTCCGGAAAGAGTTTGTTTATTCATAGCTCCGTCAAATCTCCATTCAATAAGTTCCGCCACCGGTTTTTTACAAATCGGGCAAAATCCAATAGATAGAATTCTTGATGAAAACAAATCAGTATCGTGTAAATAATATATATCATCTGCTTTAAATTGACAGCAATGTCGCATAAAACCTCCTGCATTACAATAATTACTATGCATTCCGGCATAGCATTTTATGATAGTTAACTTAATTAAGGGTACAATGCCCCCTCATACTCTTGAAAGATTTATCCTACGCAGCTTTTGCTTTGTTTCAAAATCAAGTACATATATATACTACAACATTTTTAAAAATGACCTATGGATTGTTAAGAACTTTTTACATCTTAACCTAACTTCTATATATAGAGAGGGTTTGAGGCTGATTTTTAACACTCTGTTCCGCTTGCGGCAAGGATTTCAGACGTATCAAACAGACAATTGTGTAATTTGGCTTTATCTCTTATTATTATTGAGTTTCAGACCATTTTTTTAAATATTTTTTAACTTAACATTTTGTTACATATTGGGCAAAAAAATTAAAATTATTGTGGGATTAAAGTAAAATTATTAATAAGGAGATGAGGAAATATTATGAAAGCGATAGTTTTTGATAACGGTTTAAAATTGGATAATAATTACCCGAAACCGGAGCCGCAGAAGGGTGAAGCACTTATAAGGGTTACACTTGCAGGGATTTGTAATACGGATTACGAGATTACAAAAGGTTATATGGGATATAGCGGAGTTTTGGGACACGAATTTGTCGGAATTGTAGAAGATGTAAACAGTGAAGATACAAAAGACAGAGAGTGGATAGGCAAGAGAGTTGTTGCGGAGATAAGCTACGGCTGTAATGACCCGAACCGTGAATGGTGTGCAAAAAAGAATTACAGACATTGTCCTAACCGTCACACACTCGGAATATGGAAAAAAGACGGCTGTTTTGCCGAATATATGACAATGCCGGTAAATGTATTATTTGAAGTTCCTAAGAATGTTTCTGATAGACAGGCTGTTTTTACCGAGCCTCTTGCAGCGGCATGTGAGATAACGGAACAACTCCACATTGAACCGACACAAAAAGTTTTGGTGCTGGGTGACGGAAAACTCGGCTTAACAACTGCCTTAACTTTGCACTCCGTAAATTGTGATGTAACACTTGTGGGAAAACATCGGAACAAACTTGATATAGCATCCGCTCAGGGTGTAAAAACGAAATTATTGGAAGAATTAGAAGTTAACCCAGTATACGATGTTGTTGTTGAGGCGACAGGAACAGCCGGAGGGTTTGAAACATCAATGAGCTTGACTAAACCGAGAGGTGTATTAGTTTTAAAAAGCACTGTTGCAACGGGAAAAGAGCTGAATTTGGCTCCGATTGTAATAAATGAGATAACTGTTCTTGGCTCTCGCTGCGGACAATTTACACCTGCACTAAGATTGCTGGAAAACAACCGAATAGATTTCACCCCGTTTATATCCGGAATTTATTCAATAGACAAAGCTTACGAAGCTTTTGAAGCAAACAAATCAAAAGACAGCATAAAAATCCTTATAGAGTTTTAAAACCGGCGGAATAAATGCCGGTAATAAATAAATATACTAAAAAAGTGTCGGGCAAATAAATTTGCCCGACACTGTAGTTTTTATAGATTAAACTTAAGATATTAGAATCTAAATGCCCATTGAGATGCTTTACAATTGGGCGATACTACTTGCACTTTATTGCCAGTAGGCTGTTGTGTTTCAGGATCTAACTCATCATCATCTCCATCTACTGTATTAACACAAGGAATAGCATTTGCACCGTCTAATGTAATTAAAAACTGGTCATGTATATCACGAGAGTTTCTATTATTACATGCTTCTACCGTATTAGCAGTACAAGTAGAAAGAATATTTGGGTTTCTAACTCCATTTGCGTCAAAAATTACATTAAACGACGCACCTGCCGCATTACCATTTTGACCACCGACAGTAGGATTAAAATATATTGCAGAGCCATCACGGAAAGCAACCGTAGCAGCATATGTACTTGCATCGCCAGGTCCTGCTGCACTAACTGATGATGCTGTAGTATCCATATTCGTCCTTGCTGCTAACAACGCGTATAAAGATTGTTGTAACACACCATTATTATTACGCACGGTGCCATCACTAGTAGTCCTAACACCAGAATAATCAAAGCCATCCAAAGCCATGTTCATTTGACCTGCTTCAGACAATGTGTTTAAGCCTTTTTTCAGAGCTGTTTTGTACTGT
>CAJOPY010000181.1 GCA_905236505.1 Candidatus Gastranaerophilales bacterium | reverse complement strand
ATCTGGGAGAATTCGGGTTACCTGCCGTTGTAATGGGTAATTTAATGCAAGGTACAACTTCAGCAGCACTTTCAGCTTATCAAACAGTTTCAAGCAATATTGTTGCAAATGCTGATACAATACTTTCACAAAAAGTTGCAAACATTGAAACAGTTGTAAAAATGCTTGATACCCAAAGTGATGTCGTAAGAAAAATGCTTAAAGACAGTATTGAATCTGCAAGCAAGGATATTCAAGATTTAGGCAGTTAAAATACGGTATAATAATTAGTTATATAATTTTTCAATAAAGAAATTTGACGGGAAAATGGAAAAACGTACGGTATTAAGAACAGCTCTGGATAAATTTTTTGACAATGCTCTGACAGAAACAGTAGCATCTTTTGTAAATTTTTGTAACGACTCCTCGTTTTATAATGATAAGGAGCTAAAGTTTTTAAAAAAAATGCCGATAAATAATAATGAAAAGCCGTCATATGATAATAGGTTTTTATTTAAAGTGAGCAAGTAATTAAGTGATTTTAAATATGAAAAAAACTAAACTAAATAAAACAAACAATAAAATAAATTTTTGTTGGGTTGAAAACCCAACCTGCATACTCACTTTTAAAAAATTGTTAACAAATGTAACAAAACATGTCAAAAACAGGCAATTATCAGAGTTAACATGTTTTATAATACATGTAGGCTCAATATGCATAGGAGAAAAAACTTATGCGTGAAGAACTACAAGATAATATGAAACGGTTAGTGAATTTTTTGAATTTTGCGCGTTCGTTTTTTAAACGCAAAAATCCTCTAAAGGCGCTTGCTGTGAGTCTTATCTCAAGCCTAAAGGACATGTTGACAATCAGACAAAAGCTAAAGATGGCGAAATACAGGGTTACATATCACCAACACCAGCTTCACAAAATGGAAAGCTTAATAGCAGAAAGTAATGAACATACATTCCTGAAAGGCAAAAACTTAAACGAAACAAGATAAAGGAACCGATTATGGGATTAATTGCCTCCAGTTTCAGAATGATGTATTTAACAGCGTACCAGATTTCGTTGGAATCAAAACTTCAATGGATTGCTTCCGCTAAGATGGAGCTTGTTGCCTCGTCTGATGAAATTCTTGCTCTCGGTAACGATTTAGATCCGGAAAATCCTGCAGTAAAGCAGCTTGAAGCCCGAAGGGATCGTTTAACGATGTTGGAAAAGAAGTTAGATCTTCAACAGCAAGAATATGAATCAAGATTAAAGATGGTTCAAACAGAACTTCAATCGGCAAAAGGTGCAGTAGATAAAGCTATTGAAAAATCATTCACGTATAGCTTTTAATTAGATTTGTTTTACAAAACTTCTGCAATTTGTTTGATGTTTGGGTTTGTTATATTTTGCAGTGCAATTTTTTTGTGATTTTCATTTAAAATATTTTTTTCCTTTAAAACAGTAAGCACTTTTAATAAAAGTGTCTGATTTGTGCTGTCTAAAAGTGTTTCAAGCTCTTCTATGTCATCAATATAATCTACCGCAAAGAATACAAAATCACTTTCTTCATAAAGTTCTTCATACAAAAGGCTGTTTAGTTTTTTTATATTTATTGTTTTCAGAAAACGGTTTATGTTTAAAATATATTCTTTTGTATTCTTATCGCAATCATACAAGTATTCATCATTTTCGGTTATATCTTTAAATTTTTCCGCTGCCATTCTAAGAAGAAGTGCAGATGTGCTTGTAAGCGAATTATGGTAAAGATTTTCCAATATTTCGGCTAAATTATAATCTGATATAGAACTAATAGGCGCAATTTCCGGAATCGCATTTATAATATTACACAAAACCAAAATTGCACTGTCAAAATTTTCTTCTAATAAAGTTTCCAAATCAACTAAATAAGGAATTTCACAAGCAATATTCTCTGACAAAGATGACTTTTTCATGATCTTATAAATTTTTGGTAATGCATCTTTTGCTCCGTATGAAACCAAAAATTTCACGGCGCTGTACTGTTGAAATTCATCATCGGAAAGGAGTTTTTCTAAAGCTTCATCTTTTGATATATCATCGTTATTTTTTGATAAAACTTCAATTGAATTTGCCGCAAGAGGTTCAAATTCTGAGTTTGCATATTCTCTTATAACAGAAAGTACATCTTGGATATTATCATTCTGCACAAAAGACAAATATTTTACCGCATATGCTTTTTGTGTATCAGAACCGTTTTTAAGAATATTTTTAATTTCATTTTCAAGCCCGTTATTACTGTATTCATATAGAGCTTCCGCAATTACTGTATCATATGACGGTGAATAATAATCAAAAAATTTTAATAAATTTTTGTAATTATCTTTGTTAACAGCATTTTTTATACGCTGAGATACATTAGCTTTTACAAAATCATACAAAAAATCTTCTTGCTCAGTAAGTTTCTTATACAATTCACAATCGGGTCCGTTTACAAGTATTCCGGCAGCTTTTTCGTACTCCGCAGGAACCTTGCCTGTAAGAGATTTCAATAAATCCATAATAAACTAATCCAAATAAAATACTGTAACAACTTTGTGATTTTCTTCCGCATAATCAATTGCGGTATGAAGAGTTTTACTGGTATGTGATAAGAAACATATCAATTGGTTACAGTCATCTATAATTTCTCTGTTGCAAACTCTTGAAGCGTCAGCCAAAGTCATCATTGCACGATCAGAGTGTTCAACAATATTAGGAACTCCTATTAATTGATCCTGTACGTCAGACGGCTGTTGACCTATTGTTTGAGGTAAAATAACTTTTAGCTTATCCGGATTGGATTTCATTGCTCCTCTTATTGCGGCAGCATTTGTACCGCATGAACCTCCGGAAGTAATTATTGTGTTTCCTTGCTGAACAAGAGCTGTAGCAAGTGTTTCAATCATTTGTTGGTGAGTAATAGCAAGGTTTCTTGAACCGATAATAGCAACTCTTTTTGCAGGCTGTTTTATTGTAGCAAGCTCCATTGCCAGTTCGTCAACTGTATCAGGAGCATTATCCGCCGTGTCTAAATCTCCTATCGGAACCATAATAGACGGTTGTTGTTCGTTGTCATCAATAGAATTTAAAATATCAATCATCTGTCCACCTTCTATTTTTTCTTTGCGGGTAGTTGTGATAATTAGTTTTGTTTTACATTACCGATTTAATTTTCCTTTGTTACATTAAGGAGTCAATTACCCGCTATGCGTATTGTCATTTACTTATCTTTTTTGTATGCTTGATAATAATAGCATAAAAAATCGATTTTGGGAATAGGGAATGGAAAATATTTTAGAGGGACTTAATCAACAGCAAGCCGAAGCTGCGCAAACTACTGAGGGTGCTCTTTTGATACTGGCAGGTGCAGGAAGCGGTAAAACAAAGGTTTTAACTTCGCGTATTGCATATATGGTTCAGCATGGTGCGGTTGCGGGGAAAATTCTCGCTGTAACATTTACAAATAAAGCAGCAAGGGAAATGAGAGAGCGACTCGGGAAGATGCTTGGTGAAAACATTATAAAATATATGTGGGTTGGTACTTTTCACAGTATTTGCGGGCGTATATTAAGACAGGATATAGAAAAATATTCCCTTCAATCAGGAAAAAAATACGACAAAAATTTTACTGTATATGATGAAACTGATTCCCTTGCCATAATTAAGCAGGCTGTAAAAAAAATAAACTTGGATGATAAAATTTATCAACCTAAATTAATTAAATCAATAATATCAAATGCAAAAAATAAGATGCAAGATGCGTATACGTTTGCTACATTTGCAAGAGATTTTAAATCCCAAAATATAGCAAAAGTATACGAATTTTATGAAAATACATTAAACAATAATAATGCTATAGATTTTGATGACATGCTTCTTATAACTGTAAAGCTGCTTGAAAAAAATCCGGAAGTTCGTGAAAAATATTACAAAAAATTTCAGCATATTTTAGTAGATGAATATCAGGATACAAACCAAGCTCAATATCAATTGATAAAAGCTTTATATACAAATCTTAATGCTGAAATTCCGCAATCACGTTCTTTATGTGTTGTAGGTGATGTAGATCAATCCATATATTCATGGAGAGGTGCAGATTTTCGTATAATATTAAATTTTCAAAATGATTTTCCAAATGCAAAAATTGTCAAACTAGAACAGAATTATCGTTCAACAGCTAATATACTTAATGCGGCAAACGCTATTATTGTTAATAACGAAGAACGTGTTGATAAAGTTTTGTATTCACAAAAAGGTGACGGAGAAAAGATTTCGCTCTATGAAGCCCAAGATGAAGCAGATGAAGCAAATTATATTGTAAGTTCTATACGTGATACTTCTGATAATTATAACCAATTTGCAATATTATACAGAACCAATAATCAATCAAGAGCTTTAGAAGAAGCTCTCATTGCCGCAGGAATTCCATACAGAATATACGGTGGTTTAAAGTTCTATGACAGAAAAGAAATAAAAGATGCAATTGCTTATCTTAAACTTATATACAATCCCGATGACTCACAGTCACTGAGAAGGATAATAAATGTACCAAAACGAGCAATCGGAGAAACTACGCTAAAACACTTACAGGAATATGCGGATGAAAACGATATAAGTTTATTCTCCGCAATAACCGATGTTGATAATATTTCAACAATAAAATCCGGAACAGCTGCTAAATTAAAAGATTTTATGACTTTGATACTAAAGCTAAAAGAAGCGGAACCAAAATACTCATTGCCTGAATTTTTAGGCTTGGTTCTTGAAAGAAGCGGTTATTTGAGAGAACTTCAAGCTTCAGGAAGTGATGAAGATGAAGTTCGTATAGAAAACCTTCAGGAACTTGTAAACGTAGCAAACGAATTTGAACCTGAAGAAGAAGATAATATTTTGGGCGAATTTTTGGTTCAAGTGTCACTTGTTTCCGATATAGACGGAATGGACGAAATAGCAAATAATGTTACTCTTATGACATTGCATGCTTCAAAAGGTTTGGAATTCCCGATAGTATTTTTAGCCGGCTGTGATGAAGGAATATTTCCTTCTGCGAGATGTTCCAATACATTATCCGAACTTGAAGAAGAAAGAAGACTGATGTATGTGGGGGTAACAAGAGCAGAAAACAAGTTGTATCTTACAACTGCGAAACGCCGGCAGATGTGGGGTGAATACAAATATTACTCACCAAGCAGATTTTTGAGTGAAATACCTGCTAATCTTTTAGAAGAAAACTCTTCCGGAGTCGGTGAATATTCAGGATACGGAAGTACGTTCAGAAATGCTGTTAAATCCGTTGAAAGCGGAAAATATTCTTTGGCTGATAAAATAAATAATTCAGGTTTTTCTTCATCAATAAAATCATCGGACGGATTTGTTAAATCAAGTTCCGGTTTCGGCACTTCTTTTGTTGCTCCGAAAACAAAACAAACAACAACTGTCGTAAAAAGAACTCCGGCAAAAGTTTTTGTTAAGAAAAACCCTATTAATAAAGAAAATGAAGAAGAAAAATTAAAAGCATTTTGGGAAAATAATCCGATGAAACTTAAAATTGAAGAGCAAAAACGAAAAAATGCCGAAGCCGAAGAACTTAAAAAGAAAGAAGAAGAACTAAAAAATTCCGCAACGCAATACTTCTTTAATGTTGGCGAGAGGGTTTTTCATGAAAAATTAGGCATTGGACATATAACAGATGTTATACAAATGGGCGACAGTACTATGTATACAATAGATTTTGGCAAATTCGGCAGAAAAGCAATGGATGCTGCTTACGCTCATCTAAAAAAATTCTAATTACCCTGAAAAATATCTTCCCAAAGCAATCTGAGTCCTTGTAGCGTAAGATTGCGGTCAAGTATGTCGTATTCATCTAAGTACTCTGAAATCAAATCGGAATATCCTCCGGTTAAAATAACTTTTGGATTTTCGCCCATTTCTTTTTTACACTGTTGAATTAGTCCGGAAATTGCGCATGCTTGACCTCTGATAATGCCGGACAAAATAGAACTTTTAGTATCAACCCCAATTGTTTTATTTATTTTTTCGGGCTGAATTTGAGGGAGAAGAGATGTTTCTGAATGCAACGATTTTAACTGAGTAGAAATTCCGGGCATTATAATCCCGCCAATAAATTCGGATTTGGAATTTAAAATGTCAAAAGTTGTTGCCGTTCCCAAATCAATAACAATAGCAGGAGAAGAATACTGTTTCATAGCTGAATATACATTTATAAGCCGGTCTACTCCTGTTTTATCCGGTTCTTTAGTTATATTTGGTATTATTTTGTTAATATCCGAATTTGTTATTATATTGGAATTTATGTTAAAACTTTGGTCAATGATTTTTTTTATTTTAATATCGTAACCTCTTACCACAGAAGATATTATGCAATTTGAAATATTAAAATCTGTTTTTATATCGTTTTTCAGTTCTTTTTCATCAGTTTTTAATAGGATTTTATAAGTTTGTATGAGTTTTTTTTCTTTAAAAAATCCTAATGTAATTCCGCTATTTCCGATATCGGCAGTCAAAAGCATTGTATTTTATACTCCGTAATTTTTCAGAGTATCACAGATAAATTGTTTGAATTCCTCTCTGTACGGTTCCGGACTGAGGATCTCACATTTATCATCATATCTCATAAGTCTTGAAAAAAGAATTTCTTTAGCTTCACCTTTATTGGTGATAAGTTTTGTTCCGTCAGAACATTCATCACATATTTCATTAGGGCGAATTTCATACCTTTTCGCGAGATTGCCTTTTAATTTAAATATGACTGTAACATCTTGATCCGGAGGTAAATCATAATATTTAGCTCCAAGCATTTCAATACCTGAAAGTCTGTTTTCTGAAATGATTCTTGTTCGTTTGTTAAATACGCTGAAAAACTTTTTATCGTTTAAATGTAAAACGCACAAAGGAATGCAATCCAGTAAAACTCCGTTTTTGAAAACCAATCTTACTTTTCTTTTCTGTGACACTGCTCTTTCAAAGAGTTCATACGATAAATTAATATTGGTTTTATCAACTTTAACAATTTTTCGTCCGGTGTACCGATTTATTTTTGTAGAAAAAACTTCAAAAATTTTCTGACTGGCTTCGGACATTTCATTCGCTATAATAATTTGAAGCCCTTTAATCAAATCTAAGTCGTTCATAGAGAGTTTTAGACCAAAAGGCATTTGAGTTATTATGTATCGGTTTGATATTTTAGGAAGCCCTATTCCGCACTGTCTGCAAGTGTTAATATATTTACTTACAACGCTGCTGTTGAAAACAGGTCTTCCTTCTCTCTCATTTAGTATATGCACCAGTTCAGGCATCATATATTCGCCTTCAAGCAAAGCTTTTAATGTTTTTATTACTTGTAAAGAAGATAAATTAGTTTTCTGACTTTTTTCCATTAATAAATCTCCTTCATTTTCTTAAGTATTTCAATTATATTTTGCTTAAATTCATCAGGCGAAATTACAGTACAATTCGGGCCGAAAGAAAGAATTCTTTGAATTGCAATAAAATCGTTATGGTAGTTTCCTTCTATAACATAGCCGTCATCTTTTATTTCCAATATAGATTCATCATTGCTAAGTCCGGAAGGACCGAAATCTTTTAGGAAAAATTTAACACTGACAGGGGTAATATTGATACCGCTATCCTCTTCGCTTCTTGAAATTATTTCTTTAATGCGCTTAATATGAAGCATAACAGCTTCTTGAGAAATTTTATCAAATCCCAATAAATATATTTTGTCGTTTTTGCAATCTACTTTGCTCACAACAACTTCTTTTAGGGTTTCAGTATTAGATGATGCAGCTTTATATTTTAATTTTACAGTTCTTTTAAGTTTTGCATCTTTCAAAAACTCTTTGATACTATTAATAGAATGTCTTTTTAAAACAGATATACCCAAAAGTTCCTGACGTACACTTTCGTCTGATATATAAGGAGCAATTTTTTCAAATAATTCATCGTATTTTATCAAATCGTTTACGGAAAGAATATTTTTAAGCTTGTTGTATGCTCGTTTTAATACACTTATTTCTTGAGAAGTAATGTTTAAGTTAAAAGGGTTCTGCAAAAGTTCATATTTGAAATTTGTTTTCATATTGGAACGGGATATTTCGCATCCGGAAGCTTTGAGCGTATTTAAATCAATACGTATTACGTCATATGAACTTGACTCATCCATAACTCCCATATTTATAAAATACTGACGAATTTCTTCTATTGAACGAGGTCTTTCTGTGAGTAATCTTAATAAAATAAGCGCACGAACTCCTGTTAACGAAATCTGCGAAGTGTCAGTTTTTGTTTTTATTAATTGCACAAAGTCCCCTTTATTCTTTTAAAACTTTCATTTTACAATAATATTATTTACACAAATTTATTAAATATTCAATAACTTTTTCCGTATAACGATTATCTGTTGCACTAAAAGGAAAGACCTCACCTTTTATTTCTTGTTTTATTTTATTTATAACGCTAAGTTGTTTTGATTTTGGTACGTAATCTATTTTTGTAACTATGGTAAAAATAGGTAAATTATAAGCATCTACCCATTCTCTCATTTGAATGTCATTTTTTTGAACATCATGTCTTGCATCAATAAATTGTATTAATGATTTTATTTCTTTTCTGTTTAACAAATACTCTTCCAAATATTTTTGCCATTTTGCCTGAGCTTCTTTAGAAACTTTTGCGTATCCGTATCCGGGAAGATCAGCAATCATAAACATATCCGAAAAATTAAAAAAGTTTATAAGTCTTGTTTTTCCGGGTGTATTTGAAGTTTTTGCAAGTTTTTTATTATTTGCAATTGCATTTATGAATGAAGATTTTCCGACATTTGAGCGTCCAAGCAAGGGAAATTCCGGTAAATTAAAAGCCGGACATTGAGAAAGTTTTTCGGCGCTTATAACAAATTTTGCATTAAGCTGATTCACTGTTTTTCTCCTTGCTTTTGGTACGTTCGTTTATTTCTTTTAAATTTTTTACGTTTGTTTTGTGAGTAACAAGTGAAAGCAAATTATATAATTTTTCATTGTTTACAACTGTAATTTGGGCTTTATTTTTAAGCATACTGATATCTACAGACGGTTTATGCTCAAAAATATTTCCTGTTTGTATACTTACAATCTGTATAAGATTTTCTTTTAGTATACTGAGGGGTTCTTTTAAAAATGTTTCAAATGTTTTAAATATGTTCATAATTTACTTCTGTTTTCAATAAAAATATTGTATAATACTCTTGCGGTAAAGTAAATATGGATAGTAAAGAAAAACAATTTATAGAGGAATTTAAAGCTTATTTAAGTATAGAAAAAAATTTTTCGGAACATACCGTAAAAGCCTATTGTTCTGATATTGTAAGTTTTATTTTGTGGCTTAACGGTGTAAAATGTGTTGAATGCAACTTTGATAAACTTAGAGAATATTTGCATTTTATACAAAGATTTGATTATAAAAAAACAACAATTGCACGAAAAACGGCATCAGTAAGAACATTTTATAAATTTTTAACCAGAGAACGATATATAGATTCAAATCCTGCGGAATCTCTGACGGCACCAAAGCGTCCCAAACCGTTGCCTAAATTTTTAACGCCGGAAGAGGTAGAAAAAATTTTAAATAACGTTAAAATAGATACACCGGCAGGATTTAGAAACAGGGTAATACTTGAACTTTTATGGGCAACCGGCATGCGTGTTTCTGAGCTGAGTAATTTAAATATAGGTGATATAAATTATGAAGAAAATGAGATAAGAGTATTTGGAAAAGGTGCAAAAGAACGAGTTGTGCTAATGTCAGAGAGAGCAAAAAACTATCTTAAGCAATATATAGATTCGGCAAGAACATTGGTTGTGTTACCTGAGTACAGAACGGAAGATGTTAACGATTCCTCTCCGGTATTTGTTAATAACACGGGTTATAGGCTTCAAAATAAAACAATAAGAAATGCTATAAATGAAATTGTAGAACGAATAGAGCTTCCGAAAAAAGTAACTCCTCACGTTTTCAGACATAGTTTTGCGACAAAATTAATAGAAAACGGAGCTGATTTAAGAATTGTGCAAGAGCTTCTCGGGCATGCCGGTATTTCTAATACCCAAATTTATACCCATATATCAATGAAACACATGAAGGATGTTTATGAAACTGCTCACCCTCACGGAAAATAAAAAAAGAAAAGATTATAAACGTTAACTTGCTTACATGAAAAATGAAAAATATTGACATCTGATTATGTTTCTTATATCATTAATTCTGTTGCCGGTATAGCTCAACGGTAGAGCAACGGTTTTGTAAACCGTAGGTTGTAGGTTCGATTCCTATTACCGGCTTTT
>CAJOPY010000180.1 GCA_905236505.1 Candidatus Gastranaerophilales bacterium | reverse complement strand
GGTTGAAGTCCTGTTTTTTCTTCTGCCCATTTTACTAATTCAGGATCCGGTTCGCAAGGAGTTTTTCCGAAATAACCCAAAAGCATTTTAGCATATCCCGGGTTTGCTTGATCCCAAGCGTGTTCAGTTATTGCATTTAAGAATGATTGTTGAGCATAGAATTGTGAAACAGGTGTTACAGATGTTGCAAAACCGCCTCTTTCAACAACTTCTTTCATATTTGCAATAAGTTTCGGGAACTTATCTAACATGCCCATATCTTTAAGCTGGTTAACCGTAGTCGCTGTAGCGCCGCCGGGAAGCGGAGCTTGAATAAGGATAGGATTAACCGCAAGAGATATAGGAGATATCGGATAATCTTTCATGCATTCTTTAAAGATTTCTTCAGTTTCCATAATTTTCTTTATATCCAAACCTAATTCATATTCAGTGCCCTTAAGAGCATGCCACATAGAAATAATATCAGGCTGTCCTGTACCTCCTGAAACAGGTTTCATAGCCAAGTCTATTCCGTCAGCGCCGCCTTCAAGAGCTGCAAGGTAAGCTGCAAGACCGGTTCCGGCAGTTTCGTGAGAGTGGAAGCGAATGTGAGCATCTTGACCTAATATTTCTCTGGTTCTTCTTATTGTTTCATATACTTTTCTCGGATTTGAAGTTCCGGATGCATCTTTGAATGCTAATGAATCAAACGGAATACCTGCATCTAAAATATTTCTTAAAACCCTTTCGTAAAAATCAGGATCATGAGCGCCTTCGCAGCCATATGGAAGTTCCATCATTGTTATTGTAACTTCGTGTTTTAAACCGTATTTTTTAATTGAATTAGCCGAATCAATTAAGTTGTTAACATCATTAAGCGCATCAAAGTTTCTGATTACATTTACTCCGTGTTTTGCAAACATTTTAGCGTGTAAATCAATAACATCACGTGGTTGTGAATTTAAACCGACAACATTTACTCCTCTTGCGAGTGATTGCAAAATAACATCAGGTCCAACGGCAGCTCTTATTTTATCCATAGTTTCAAAAGCATTTTCGTTGCAGAAAAATATCGGAGCCTGAAAGCGTGCACCACCTGCTGTTTCAAAATGTCTTAAACCTGCATCTACTGCAGCTTGAAGCGCAGGTATAAAATCGTCTACCAATACCTTTGCTCCGAAAATTGACTGGAAACCGTCACGAAATGAGGTGTCCATTACCTTGATTTGTTTTGTCATTATTTTATCTCCATTTTTGTGTATTAATATGTATGTTTAATTTTTAGTTAATTTGTTTTAACTACTTTTTAAATAAAGCTGCAACAATTGCTGCTGCGACTTCGGAATCATCTCCTGATGAGATTTTTTTTGCTCCGGCTGATACAGGAACCGCTTCCGGAAAAATTTTATTAAGTTTTCTTACAACTTTTGACATGATAAACATTGAAATTATCATTAAGCACAAAAAAGAAAGAACTGTTCCCATTCCTATAAGCATGGCTGACAATCCTTCCAATAATAATTCGTTCATAATATATCTCCTATAAGTAATATATGCTCTTTATTATTTTCATCTTTTAACTTTAAAGCACCGTTTTCGGTAATATCAACAACTATACCTTCGTATACTTTATCAAAAACTTTAACCGAAATCGGTTCATTGAGGAATTCTGCTCTTCTTTTATATTCCTCCCGAATAAGAGGAAATCCCTCTTCTATAAAATCATTATAATATAAACAAAACTGTTCGGTTACTTTTTTTAAAAACAGTTTTTTATCTATATCCTGTTCTGTTTCTATATTAAGAGCTGTTGCCGGTTGGTCAATGCCTGATAAAAAAGATTTTGGCGCATTTAAATTTACTCCGAAACCGAGAACTATTCCTTTTAATTTATTTTGCTCACTTACGGCTTCAGCCAAAATTCCGGATATTTTTTTATGATTTATTCTTATATCATTGGGCCATTTTATTTTCGGAATAACTCCATATTCTTCAAAAACTTGTGCTAAAACTAAGCATAATAATTGGGTAAGGTTTGAATAAATATCCAGCATTTTTGGAGAAGGCTTTAAAACAATGGAAGAATATATATTATCTTCACCCAAAAATTGCCACTTACGATTTAATCGTCCCCGTCCGGCTGTTTGTTTAAAAGTATAAATAATTGTTTTATCCGAAATACTATTTATATTTTCTTTTGCAAATTTATTTGTAGAGTCAATCTCTTCTAAGTATAAAAAATCCATAATATTATTATAAAATAAACAAGGTGTGAAATATAAAATTACATAATATTATCTTGTAAATTCCCGCTTTTGTATGCATTAACCGCTAAAGCGTCGCATCTTTCATTATAAGGGTGTCCGGCATGTCCTTTTACCCAATTGAATTTTACATCATGTCCGTTCATAGCTTTAAGCAAATGCTGCCATAATTCAGGGTTTTTAACATTTTTCCAATTTTTTTTGACCCAGCCGTCAATCCAATTGTTGTTAAATGCGTCACAAACATATTTGCTGTCAGAAACAACTGTAACTTCTGCCTGTTTTTTTATAGCTTCTAATCCTTTTATTACAGCTAAAAGTTCCATTTGATTATTGGTAACATACTTATAACCGCAAGATAACTCTTTTTCATGTTTAATTCCCTGAGAATCAATATACACCAAAACAGAACCGAACCCTCCCGGACCCGGATTACCGCTGCATGCTCCGTCTGTGTATAGTGTAATTTTAACTTTGTTTGACATGATTTTCTTATATTTAAACATAAAAATGCCCGCTTATATATAAGCGGGCATTTCAACTACTTTTATTTTATGCTGCAATACCTTGTATTTCAGAGATTAAATATTTTGCAACCCATTCAAAATCTTTATTACAATTAGCTGCTTTTCTTAGGTATTCAACAGATGCTTCGCCTATTCTTATTAAAGTCATAGCAGCAACACCGCGTTTAATTCCTTTTACTGTTTGAAGTTGTTTAACAAGCTCAGGAACAACTTCACTTCCTTTATCAACTAAGATATTTTCTATTTGATTTTTTGTTGTATTATCTGCTGTTTCTAATCTGTTAAGAATCTCTTCTACTGATTGCATCATTATCTCCTTTTTAATTCTTTTTCATCTGCAATTTTATTATAGAACAATTTTTTTTAAAAACAGGATTTCTTTGCATAATCTTAATATCCATGTAAAGAATTTATAAAAAACAATTTTTTATCATAACAAAAATCCTCCGTTTTGATGATTTTATTTTATAAACACACTGCTAATATATAACTATACTCCTTAAAAAACGACGATACACATATCCCTAATCAACAGCTATGCACGATAAAAAGTTCAT
>CAJOPY010000179.1 GCA_905236505.1 Candidatus Gastranaerophilales bacterium | reverse complement strand
CCCGCTTGGGCAACTGAGCTACGTCCGCTTACTCATATAAATTATATCAAACATAAACTTTTTGCAACATTTTTATTTCTTTTTTAATATTAATATCATTTCATAGATTTTGCGTAATTGTTTTTTATCACAATCTGCAATTACAATATTTAAATTTTTTTTAATTTAAATTGTGGTTGAAAAATCAAAAATTCAGCCTCAATTTTTCATAATAACTACCCATATCAGCAATAGTAAATTTTATGAGTCCGTTTAAAATAAGTATGATTACAAACGGAAAGGAAAATATTATGAAAAATTTTGTTGTTAAATTTGGTGGGTTTGTTGTAGATATAATGGCTATAATTACTATTATAGGATTGATTATATCAACGGTAAGAGTTATAGCTTCTCAAGGATTGTGGGCTGGATTAGGTGTTTTATGGGCAGGCCTTGTAAGTTTTATTTTTGTTTTCTTTTTAATCTATTTGGTTATGTCCATAAACGACAAATTATCCGGTAGTGAAAGATTTTAGCTGTTATTATATAACAGATTTTTTAAGAAAAACGTATTTAATTTAAGAACAGAAAGCTGTCTATATTGGATAAAGCTGTGTTCTGTCTGTAACAAGGTGCAATTATTTGCACCTTGTTTATTAAAAGCCCGTCATCTCCGACTATATTTACCACTCTCTTTTTTACTTAAAAAACCTTTTTTAATCCTCCGTATGAAGGATTTGTCGGAAGTATAAAAAATGCTAATATGTTGGTGGGGAAAGCGGAGGGTTTTGTATTGTACGCTTACAAACAGCAGCAAATAAGACGTGAGAGCAATTTGTACGTGGTTCCTGCCAGAAAACAGGTTCAACGGAGATATGTTCCTCAAAAACGTGTTATAAAGCAAAAAAAGAAGAAAATTAATCCAATTTTATATCTTTTTAGGCTTTCTGTAATTTTTTCATTTCTTTTTGCATATATGTGTTTTATTTTCCCTACAGCATTTAATAATCTTGTAAGACAAGTATTTTTCCCGATAAAAATTCCGGTAATTACTGAATTACCAAAAGGTTTGGCATATAAAGATGCCGGAAATTATTCAAATGTAAATCTTTACACAATTATGTGTCCTGCAATAAATTATTTAAGCAATGATTTGTTTTTGAATACACCTCTTTTGACTCCTACAATACAAAAAACTCATAGTGAAGTTACTACGATGTACCATACATCAGAACTAGCAGAACTTAAAAACGGAATTTTAGCTCTTGCAAAAGAGTATCCGATGCTTCACTCATCTGTTTATGTTTGGGAATACGAAAACGGCAAATACGTCAATATTAACGCAGATGAACAATTTTCAGCAGCAAGTATAATAAAATTGCCTGTTTTGGTTAGAATGTTTAAGTCTATTGAAGCAAATCAAATGACTATATATGATGACATGGTACTTACAAATTATTATAAATCGGAAGGTTCCGGAGATTTACAATACAAACCGACAGGAATAAAATTGTCGTTGGATTCACTTGCAAAAACGATGATACAAGATTCAGATAATTCCGCCACAAACATGATAATGTCAAAATTAGGCGGAATGGATGATATTAATATCGGATTGCGTGATTGGGGAATATCAAAAACTTATGTAAGAACTTGGCTTCCGGATATGGGCGGAACAAATAAAACAACAGCGGAGGATTTAGCAAAGATATTATACAATTTGGATAATCCAGGATTTTTGAACATAAATTCCAGAGAATACATAATTGACTATATGAGCCATGTCAAAAACAATAAGCTTATAGCAGCCGGTCTTGGAGAGGGAGCACTATTTGTTCATAAAACCGGTGACATAGGTAAAATGCTTGGTGATGCAGGTATTGTGTACGCGCCAAACGGTCAAAAATATATTATAGTAATATTAGTCAACAGACCATATAATGCACCTCAAGGAAAGGATTTTATAGTAAGAGCTTCATCTCTCATATATAAGAGTATCGTAAAATAGTAAAATTAAAAAGTTTTAAAAACGGGGTGCTTATAAATGCACCCTTACAAACCGAAAACTACATATTAATAAGAGTTTTTTGCAAAACAATTCCGCATCTAAGGTTTATAACATTTTATCTTTATCCATGATATAATTTATTTGTACAAATTTGACGAGGAGTAGTTTTTATTATGTCAGGAAATATAATTCCTTTAAAAATAGCCGGAGTAGGATATTGCCTTCCGGAAACAGTTATAACAAATGATGATTTGACAAAACTGTATGAAACATCTGATGAATGGATTTACACCAGAACCGGCATAAAAGAAAGGCGTGTTGTTTCAGGTAATGAAACAGCGATTGATTTAGGGTACAAGGCCTCTTTAAATGCAATACAGCACTCCGGTATAAAAGCGGAAAACATAGATTGTATAATAGGTGCAGCTTCAGCGCCTCCTCAATTATATCCGACTCTTGCTTGTTTGATGCAGCAAAAACTCGGTATAACAAAAAAAATTCCGGCATTTGATTTAACTGCCGCCTGCACCGGTCTTATTTATGCTCTTCAAGTGGCACGAGGATTTATAGGAACAGGGATATATAAAACTATTTTAATAGTGGCAGCCGATAATAATTCAAAAATTACTGATTGGACAGACAGAGGTACATCAATACTTTTTGGTGACGGAGCGGGTGCAATGGTTGTAACTGCTTCGGATGACGGAGATAATGACATTTTATCATTAGACATCAGTGCAGACGGTTCAATCGGACAGCTTATTCAAACAAACATGCCGGGAGAGTGCTGTCCGCTGGTAAAACAGGCTGATACTATAGGAAATGGCAAAATTATTATGGACGGCAAAGAGGTTTATAAATTTGCAGTAACAACAGTTCCAAAATATGTTGAACATTGTATTGAACTTTCAGGAATGAAGGCTGAAGATATAGATTACTTAATTCCGCATCAGGCAAATCAAAGAATTATTGAGTCAATTCAAAACAAGCTTAAATACTCAGATGAAAAAGTAATATCCAATATTAAATATTACGGTAATACTTCTGCGGCATCAATTCCTATTGCTTTAACCGAAGGAGTTGAACAAGGCAAAATAAAATTGCCTTCAACTGCTGTCTTATGCGGTTTTGGAGCCGGTATGACATGGGGCGGAGCTGTTGTAAGATTAAGAGAAGGAATTTGTTAATAAGGAGAAGATAATGGTTAAAAAGATAGCATTTTTATTTCCGGGTCAAGGCGCACAAGCCGTAGGCATGGGGAAAGATATATATGAAAATTATGAAGAAGCAAAAAACGTTTATGATATTGCAGACAAAGTTTTAAATAAAAATATAACTAAACTTTGCCACGAAGGACCGGAAGAAAGTTTAAAACAAACCGTAAATACTCAGCCTTGTATAGTAACAACATCTATCGCAATGGCAGAAGCTTTACGAAGTGAATTAAATATTTGTCCTGATTATACGGCAGGACATTCTTTAGGTGAATATTGTGCTATGTTTATTTCAGGCGTAATGAGCTTAGAAACGACATTAAAACTTATACAAAAACGTGCCGATTTAATGGGGGCATCAAAAGGCGGAAGTATGTCAGCTATATTAAACGCTCCATCTGATGTTTTAGCATCAGGACTTGAAGAAGGAAGAAAAATCGGGTATGTTGATGTTGCAAATTACAATTCTCCGGCTCAAGTTGTAATAACAGGTGATGAAGAAGCTGTAAAAACTGCAGGAGAATACATGCTCCAAAATGGTGCAAGAAGAGTTGTTCCGCTTGCAGTATCCGGTGCTTTCCACTCAAAATACATGGAGGAAGCCGGAAAAGAATTTGCTGAATATATAAAAGACGCAGAACTAAATAATGCATCTGTACCGGTTATTACAAACGTAGATGCTGAAATCACGCTAAAAGCAGATGAATTCAGAGCAAAAATGCCTCGTCAAATACACTCATCGGTATATTGGACACAAACAATTCAAAAAATGGTATCACTTGGAGTTGATACATTTATAGAAATAGGGCCCGGAAAGGTTTTATCCGGACTAAATAAAAAAATAGCTCCGGAAGCATCTGTTTATAATGTATACGACAAAGCTTCTCTGGAATCGGTTGTTTCTGAGTTAAAAGAGCAATTGGCAGGAGTATAAAACTTTCAAAATAATAGAAAATTGAAAACAGAAAATACCAAAGAAGGCAATACAAATTTTATTTGAACTAATTATTCTTATAATATATGAAAAACTTATCTTGGATTTTAGTTTTATTATTTTGTATTTTTATTTTTCCGGATTTACTTTTTCACAGGCATTTTACTGTTGTTTTTGAGGACTTGCGCCCGTTTGAAGGTAAAATACCGGTTTATTATAAAGGAATAAAAATAGGTAAAGCAAATGATAAATATCATAATATCAGTACTAAAAAAACAAATGTAAGAATAATTCTTTTTGATAAAAAACTGCAATTTCCACTAAATACAAAAGCTGTTTTAAAAAAAAGAATTATAAATGATAAAGAATTTGATTATATAGAACTCATCTATCCGGAAGTTCCGTCCGAACGTTTTATTATGGAACACTCACACATTCACGGAAAATCAACAATTGATATAAAAGAATATTTAAAAAATCAAACAACAGAAGATTTGGATAAGATAAAACATAATCTCATATCAGCATCAGAAAATTTAGAAACAACTTTAAATGCAATAGGCGGACTCTTTATATTATTACAAGACATTTTGCAGGAAAACAGAGGCAACATTAAAAGTTCTTCGCAAAATTTAAAAGGAACAACGGACAATATCTACAGTTTCACTAAAAAAATAGATAATGTAATAACAGAAAAACAGTGGAATAATACATTTACCCATATAGAAAATTCCGGCAGCCGGCTCCATGATTTTACCGGAAGTATTAATAATACGGCAGAGGAGTTTAATAAAACTTTACCTGACACTCTCCAAAACACAAAAGAGATTACGGACAATTTAAACGCAATAACCTGCGGAATAAGAAAGACTCTAAGCAAAAAATTTGGTACATTAAGGTTATTTTTTGGTAAAGTTATTAAATAATTTATAACAATTTGAACTTGCGGAAAAACCCAAAAATTGACAAATTTTTGATATTTTTCCGCAAACTCATTTGAAGCTGAATATTATTATGATAAAATTAAAAAAAAGAGAGGAAGGGAAGTATGTACTATCAAGGTCTTATAAACAAATACAAAAAATATTTACCGGTTAATGATTTAACTCCGGTGGTTACTCTTAATGAAGGTAATACACCGCTTATAAAAGCTGATAATTTAGCAAAAAAAATAGGATTGGAATGTAATTTATACTTAAAATACGAAGGATGCAACCCAACCGGAAGTTTTAAAGATCGCGGTATGACAATGGCAGTAACAAAAGCAAAAGAAGAAGGAGCCGGTGCGATAATTTGTGCGTCTACAGGAAATACCTCTGCTTCAGCTGCAGCATACGGCGCAAAAGCCGGAATAAAAACATTTGTACTTATCCCTGACGGTTACATTGCGCTCGGAAAATTATCTCAGGCAATGATGTACGGAGCTGAAATTATAGCAATCAGCGGAAATTTTGACCAAGCACTTGAGTGCGTAAGAGAAATCTCAGCAAGTCACCCGATTACTTTAGTTAACTCTGTAAATCCATACAGAATAGAAGGACAGAAAACAGGAGCATTTGAGATATGTGATGCATTAGGAAAGGCTCCGGATTATCATTTTATCCCTGTCGGGAATGCCGGAAATATTACCGCATACTGGAAAGGGTACAAAGAATATAAAACAGCGGGCGTAATAAATAATTTACCCAAAATGATGGGATACGAAGCGGAAGGTGCAGCCGCAATTGTTCGGGGTGAAAGAATTTACAATCCTGAAACACTTGCAACTGCTATACGTATAGGTAACCCTGCAAGCTGGAAACAGGCTGAAGCCGCAAGAGATGAAAGTAACGGGAAAATCGGATGCGTATCCGATGAAAAAATAACGGAAGCTTATAAAATGCTTGCTTCTGCCGAAGGCGTTCTTTGTGAACCCGCAAGTGCGGCATCTGTTGCAGGATTAATTCAAGCACATTCTCAAGGTTTGGTCAAAGAAGGAAGTGATATTGTGTGCATTTTAACCGGAAATGGACTAAAAGATCCGGATAACGCAATAAAATTCTCCGGAGCGGAAGTCAAAAAAACTTCATCAGAACTAAAAGATGTTCTTAAAGCAATGGGAATATAAGCCTTAATAAATACTATTACTTATTCTCCTATAGAAGCAAGCAGAGTATTAACTTCCGCTATCAAGTCTTCATTGGTTGTTTTAACTGCGTTTACGAGGGCTTTCTTTAATAAAGATTTTGCTTTATTTGGGCTGTTAAAACTAATCATCAATTCTGCTGCGGATTTATAATTTGCTGCAATTTCTTCTGCAGAATTTGTTTTTTCGTAATTTTTTACAGCTTCTGCATAATATTTTAATGCTTTATCATTTTTTCTGAATTGAACACAAGCATCTGCAGTATTGCTAAGCACGTATCCTTTCATAGAACAGTCGGAAGTTTGTTCTATTAATTTACGAGCGGTATCATAATATTCAAAAGCTTCTTCGCTATATTTGTCTGTTAAAATATTTGCCATTTTTGTAAGAGAATCAGATTGCCCTATCAAATCATCAGACTTACCTGCGTATGATATAGATGTAAAATAATGTTTTAATGCCGGTTCTACTTGGTTGACGTCATCGTATATCTGCGCCATAGAAAAATGAGCACGTGATTTAACATTAACATCGGTTGTGTATTTTAATGATCTGTTATAACTATTCAAGGCTTGCACAAAATGGTCGTTATCATCATATATTTTGCCTATTTCCAAACATATTCGCGACTGAGTTTCGGTATCGTTAATTTCTTCCGCACGCTTAAAAGCTTCTTTAAAAATTGACATAGCTCTTTGCGGATTATTTGAAAAAGCTTGTTTTTTAGCTTCCACAAACAGAGATTTTAATCTTGTATCTTGCGGAATTATTGTAATATTCGGTTTTTGTGAAATATTATGTTTTGCTTTTGTGAACTCTTCTTCTAAAGTTAATTCTTCAGGCTCAATTTCTATACCGTTTTCTTGAGTTTGAGGAACTTCAGATGCAGGAGCCTTGTACTCTTTAATTTCAGCCGGTTGTTCTTGCGGAATAGCTTGTAACGGCTGCTCCTGAGGCTGTTCTTGAGGTTTCTTTTCCTGCTCCGGAAATTTTACCAGAAAATTAGGATTGACATCTTCTTCATTGTATTGATAGTCAATTCTTTGCAAAAACAATGCATCAAGCCAATTTTGAACAACTTTTGACTCTTTATTAAGTGTTTCTGAAATGTATCTGTCTAAAAGCGAAGCTGCTATTTTTAAATTACTTTGAATTAAATTTACTTGCGGATTCGGAGTGCGAACTTGTTCTTGTACGGTTTGTAAGTATTTGTTAACTTGTTCTTCAATCTCCGGAGGTGTTGCAATTGCACGAATTGTGTTACGAAAATCTTTTAAAATTTGCGCAATGTTAACTTTATTACTTCTTGGTAGTGATTGCGCAACAGTAGCTTGCGGTTGTTGCGGAACAGGCTGATTTATCGGTTGATATCCGCCTTGTACAGCTTGGTACTGCATAGGAGTCGGCTGATTGTGGCGTATTATCGGAGGAGTGTGCACAGCATATGTTTGTGTGTTGTTAAAAGCTGTTTTAGGATATGCATTTTGAGCAGGTGAATATATCGGTGTACGCGGTTGCATTTGAACCGGATTTTGAGCATTTTCAGCTCTTCCTCTTGCTACAGTTTGTCTTTGCTGCTGTTCCTGAGGATTTTGCTGGTTATGCCCGTCTTTATCGGTTTCACCGTTGTTTGTTTGATAATTGCCATTCGCTTGTTGATACTGGCGAGGGCGAATTGTATTCATTGTATTAAACAAAATGCTACCGTCCTTCCTTAAATAATATCGGAATATTATTTATTTACTTGACTTATTAAACAAAAATTCATCCGTTTATATGATATTTTTTTAATGATAAATTTTTTTAAGTCATGTTTTTAGCGCAAAATCTTAAAATAATTTTTCAATCAAAAAATAAGCAAGTAATTGAAAGTGAATAAGTAAAGAAGTTCGGTTTCAAAACCATTTTCAATTAAAGGAGCGGACTTTGATTCTTTTTATCTTCGTCATCGTCATCGTTTTTGTTTGCAGCTCCGAATGGTTGATTTTGGGGCTGCACTGTTGTATCGGCGGTTACTCCGTCCATATCTCTAGGCATATCTATTGTCATACCCTTAACTTCTTCTGAATTTGCAACCATTAAATCCAATGAATCATTATAAAAATCTGTTGTTGTACCTTCCAACTCCTGAGTATTTTTTCTGAATGCAATTTCTGAATCAACAATAGGCTTATAGTCCATATGTTGTTGTTTAAATGCAAGACCGCTTCCGGCAACCGCAGCTGCACCTACTGCTGCAAATGCCCAGCCAACAGGACCTTTACCGGCAAGTCTGGCAGCAGCTATACCTGCAGAAATTGCGTTTATACCCTGAGCCGCACTTTCAACTTTAATCATCTTTTTTGTTGATTCATCAAACCCTGCGGCAAAATCTGTTACGCCTTCAACTTCAGCTATTGTTGCGGCTGAAGTATCGTAGTTACTTTGATATCCGTCAATGTCATCTTCAATACCGCCTACTATTTTAGAAGCATCGTCTTGTACATTTTTATTATCTTGTACAAGATCTCCTTCGGGTGCTAATTTTGTTGCCAGTGTTTTATATAAATCATTTTCACTTTCGCTTAAATTTTCTCCTCTAAGTCGTCTTGCCTGCAAACCTTCAAAGGTTTTTGCATATAAATCATATTCGGTTTTATTATCCTGTATTTCACTATTCGCTTCGTCATTCGTTGCTTCTGCTTCTTCTACAAGTGTGGCAATTTCTTCTTCCGACCTTAACATATCCGCTTGAGCATTATAAAGGGCATTTTCTCCTTGCGGAAGCTCGCTTTCTGCAAGTTTTTGAGCTGCTTTTGACTGCTCTTGGTTAGGTTTTTCAATCCAATACTTTGTTGCAACCGCTGCTGCCATAACTACTGTAACAATATCACTAACTTTAGCAATTTTTCCGGCTTTCGTCGCAGCTTTTCCGGTTTCTTTTGCAACAGCCTTTCCGGTTTCTTTTGCAGCAGCTTTCGCGGCAGCCTTTGTTGTTGCTTTTGCTGCTGAAGATATTATTCCGGGAGCTGCAGCCGCAGCAGTACCTGCAGACATTATCAAATCTCCTACAGCGCCTCTATCTTTTCCGCCGTCATATCCGGTACCTTCTTTTGCGGATTTTTTACCGGTTTCTTTTGCATCTTCATAATCATCACCGTCAATAATATATTCGGTTTTATCCTTTGATGCGTACTCTCTCCAGAGAGCTACTTTTCCTTTTTTCTCCCAATAGCTTGTAATATCCATCATATCTGTATCAGATACTGCATACTTACGGTTATCAGGGTTGTAGTTATAATCATAAAATACAGCCCTTGCATAATATTCATTTTCTAATGCTTTGTTTAAATTAACCGTTATCATTTTTATCCCTTTTCAGCTGTTGAATAGCTTTTTGAGTTTTGTACAATTATCTTTATTCATCATGATTAACGGCATTTTTCAGTAAAACTTTAGGGTTTTTAAGAAAATTGTTACAAATCTTAACACATCGTCACGT
>CAJOPY010000178.1 GCA_905236505.1 Candidatus Gastranaerophilales bacterium | reverse complement strand
CCAAAAATCCGCCTCTTGGTTTTTGGCGATAAACGTGCCTGCGTATTTTGCTCCCGCAAATTACTCCGCACTCTGCCAAAAATCCGCCTCTTGGTTTTTGGCGATAAACGTGCCTACGTATTTTGCTCCCGCAAACTACTTCGCACTCTGCCAAAAATCCGCTTGTAACAATTTTGTAATAATTGTTTAATTTATGGCAATTATTTTTGTAAAAAATACTTTATTAATATAGGAAAAAAGGAAGAATATTAATAACGGAGACGGGAAAAAGGGAATAAAACAAGTATTATACTACTCCTCTCTCCTCAAACGGTTCGCAGCGTGTTCTACATGCTGCGAACTTAAATTTTATTCTAAAACAACTAAATAATATTATATTGATATTCATTATTGATTTTTAAATAATAGTTTTTATATTCTTCAAAATCTTCCGGAAATCCTATATCTTTTAAAAGTTTTAGGGTTAAATCACCTTGTTTTTTATCCATATTAAGTTTATTAAAAACATTGATTCTATGACATACCAGATTCAGCATCGTCAGTTTGTAATCTTCATATATTCCTAAATCTGACCAAAATTCTTTCATGTGTCTGATAACGCTATAAATATCATTTACTTCCAATATTCCTTTGTGGGCATTATTAACAATAGAACCTTCTCTTTGTCTGTAGTTAATTAAACAATCATGAATAACATATGTTATCGGATTTAGTGTATAATACTTAAAATGAAATTCAAAATCTTCAAAATTAATTCCTTCCGGCCATAACAAGTTATTTTTCAGTATTGATTTTCGTGTATAAGCCTTTATCCAAGAAAAATAACTAAGTTTAATTAAATTATCAGAAGTGACTGTGAAATATCCTTCTGTAACCGGAAATAAACTCTTACTGCCGAATGTTTGTGTATCGTCGTAAAATTCTCTGGCATTAAAAAATATTGATTGAGTTTTTCTTAAAAGAAATTCTTTGTTTAAAATATCTAAGCAAAATGGTTCCATCCAGTCATCAGAGTCCAAACAAACTATATATTTCCCAACAGCATTTTTTAAAGCAGTATTTCTTGCTGCCGCAAGTCCTTTATTTTTTTTGTGATGAATAATTTTAATTCTGTCATCCGTTTTTGCGTAACTATATGCGATTTGAACAGATTTATCTTTCCCGCAATCATCAATAATAATAGCTTCAAAATCCCTAAATGTTTGATTTATAACGCTATCTAAACATTTTTTGATATATTTTTCAACATTATATACAGGTATTAAAATTGAAAATGTCGGCATGATAAATCCTTTCATTATTTTTTGAAATTTTTGGGGTAATTTTGAAGAGCGTATTTCTGAAATAATACTGAATTATAATATTCTCGTTCTTTTTCATAAAATCCACTAATTATCCAACAAATATCATATATGTCTTTTTGCGGTTTTTGTATAAAATATTTACAATAAACTGAATTATAATAATTTTTTGCTATATCTGCATTGTTAATTGACAGATAATAATTAATTACATTAAAATGGGCAAATTTATTTTCATAATCTAAATCAACTGCAAACAAGTTTAAATCATTGCAGCTATAATCTTCTGATAAAATTTTTGAGATACGTTTTTCATTTTGAACAATATCATCTTTTGCAAATTTTATATCTTTAGCTTTATATTTTGCAGATTCGTTTATAATTAATGTTTTCATCTCATTAAGATATTTTTTTAGCTTAAGAATACATTTATAATTTCGTAATTTAAACATTAAATGTATCATATCTAAAATCGTGTTATAATTGTCACACAATATCTCAAAATCAGGCTGTATATAAATATTTTTGTCAGCCAGTTTTATATTTAATACTTCTGAATTATTGGAAAATCTTTCATAAAATTCCGGCTGAGTAAATTCTAAGTACTTACAATGGGCAATGAATCCCATGTTTCTATCTCTCATTTTGTTAATAAAAATATCACCAATTTTTTTTAATAAACAATGATTTTTTGAAATATGCCAAATCCTCTCCAAACAATTTATTTGTGCAAGGTACATACTTTCTGATTCATAAATTTTTTCTAATTCGGTAAATATTTTTAAACATTCTTGTGATTTTAATAACTTTTTTGCAAAACTAATTATTCTCTTTTCCATATAAACTTTCCACACTATAACTTTTATTTAATGTGTCTAATATAAAGAGGAAAGCTTATAATTTCTTTCCTCTTTATAAAAAATCTAGCCTATAACTCTTCCGTTATTGTCGTATCGCGTTGCTTTGCCGTTGGCATCATAGTGTGTCCAACCGTTTGCATAAACGTAATCACTGGAACCGTCCGGATAATGATTTGTATAACTGCCGTCAGAATAATACTCTGTTCTATTCCCTTGTGTATCTGTATATACTTCTGTTCCGTCTTGTCCTCTTATACCAACTCTTCCGTCTAAACCGTGATATACTTCTGAACCGTTAGTGCCCGGTGTCCAACCGTAAATAGTGTTCCCGTATCCATCATATCCGCCGAAACCACCGTCATATTGCCAAGAATACATTACTTCGGTCGGAGCCATAGTTGAATTTGGTGCAGCAGAACAGTTTGGTGCAGTTGAAGGAGAAGGAGATGTATGACAAGTTGTTCTCATAGATGGTAATTTGTTGTTAAAAAAAATACTCATAATTCGCAATGTCCTTTCTTTTATGTCTTAATGTTATATACAAATAATAAATATTATGTAAGAAGCGCATTATAATTGATATTGCGACAAAAAAAAGTCAAAATAATAAAGAGATATTATTATGATAATTCCTAAAAAACAGTAATAATCTGCCTAAATAAAAAAATAAAAAATCTTACATAATATTTATTATTTTACCTATTATGTAAGCTTATTTTATATATCGGCAAAAAAATAAAAAACTTTAGTAACTTTTTATATATTGTTACATAACTTCATATTCTTGAATGAAATTGAAATTATTTTTGAATGAAGATATAAATAAAAATATAAAATTGAAAAAATTTTGTAAAAATACATACAGAGATGTAATATTGAACAAATTCATCAATTTATGCTAAACTGGTTTTGTAGAAATAGTTAGGGGGATCCGCCCCGTTAGCTCAGAACAATAATCGGCTGGCAGAATGTTGCTGTAATCCGTGTTCTTAAAGCTAAAAAGGATAGAAAGAGATTAAAAAATGGAAAAAAACAACGAAACTTTGAGAACTCTAAGACATTCTTGTTCTCACATCATGGCACAAGCCGTACAAAAGCTGTTCCCGCAAGCAAAGTTAGCTATCGGACCGGCGACGGATGAAGGATTCTATTACGATTTTGATTTAACTGACGGTTATGCCTTTACTCAAGACGATCTTCAAAAAATAGAAGATGAAATGAAAAACATTATTAAAGAAAATCTAACTTTTGAAAGGTACGAAGTTCAGGATGTTGACGCAAAAATTGCAGAATTTAAGTCTGAAGGCGAAATATATAAAGCTGAACTTTTGGAAGAACACAGAAACGATAATCCTACTTTATATTTAACAAAAGACAAAGACGGTAATGTCCTGTTTAACGATTTATGTGCAGGACCTCATATTCCTAATACTTCATATATAAAAGGAAATGCAATAAAATTATTAAAAGTTGCCGGTGCGTACTGGCGCGGTAATGAAAAAAATAAAATGCTTCAAAGAATTTATGCAACTGCATACTGGAATAAAGAGGACTTGCAAGCATATTTAACTTTTGTTGAAGAAGCTGAAAAACGTGATCACAGAAAATTAGGAAAACAACTGGACCTATTCTCTACCCGTGAAGAAATGGGCGGCGGTCTTGTATTGTGGCATCCGAATTTGGCTTGCGTTCGTGAACAAATAGAAAATTATTGGAGAGAAGAACACAGAAAAAGAGGATATGTTATTGTTAATACCCCACAAATTGCAAAGTCCACTCTTTGGGAAATTTCCGGTCATATGGACCACTACAAAGAAAACATGTTTTTTGTGCAAAAAGATGAAGACAGCGATGACCAATTTGTAGTTAAACCAATGAATTGTCCTTTCCATATATTGATTTATCAGGCAAACAGATATTCCTATCGTTCACTTCCTCTTAGGATGGCTGAATTAGGTACGGTATACAGAAAAGAAAAATCCGGAGCACTTTCAGGTTTAACTCGTGTGCAAGGATTTACTCAAGACGATGCGCATATTTTCTGTACACCGGAACAACTTGTTGATGAAATAAATGCAATCATAGACTTTGTTGCTGACACAATGAAAATATTCAATATGGAATTTGAAGTTGAGCTTTCAACTCGTCCTGAGAGTTTTGTTGGTGAAATAGAAAACTGGAACAGAGCAGAAGCCGGTTTAAAAGAAGCTATGGAACGCAGAGGAATGAAATATGATATAAACGAAGGTGACGGAGCATTTTACGGTCCGAAAATTGACTTCAAGGTTAAAGATGCAATAGGAAGAACTTGGCAGTGTGCAACTATTCAGCTTGATTTTAATTTGCCTCAAAGATTTGATATTAAGTATCAGGACAAAGACGGAAGTATGAAAACGCCGTTGATGTTGCACAGAGTTATATTTGGTTCTATGGAAAGATTTCACGGCATACTTATAGAACATTATGCCGGAGCATTTCCTGCATGGCTTGCTCCGACTCAAGTTGTGATTGTTCCGATATCAAATGATAAACACACTGATTATGCGGAAAAAATATACAAACAAATGCGTGATGCAGGTATAAGAGTTAATTTGGATGACCGTTCAGAGTCTATGAATTATAAAATACGCGAATCTTTACAAGATAAAAAAATACCGTATGTTTGTGTAGTCGGCGATAAAGAAATTGAAACCGGTTCAGTTGCCGTACGCGCAAGAGGTATCGGACAAATCGGAACGATGAGCACAGAAGAGTTTATTCAAAAACTGGAAGAAGAAATAACAACTCGTTCAAATAATTCTTTTGCAAAGGTTTAATAATAAACTAAAAAGCGGCGAGGCAATTTGCCTCGCCGCTTTTTTTTATAAAAACTGATTACATTCTTTCCGGTGCGGAAACTCCCAAAATATCCAAAGCGTTTTTAAGAGTAATTTTTATTGCAACCATAAGTGCTAAACGTGATTTCATTAGCTCTTTATCATCGCATATTACGCGATTAGAATTATAAAACGAATGAAACTCTTGAGCTAATTCTTGAACATATCTGCAAATCGTGTATACGGTGCGATTTTTTGCGGATAATGCAATCACTGATTTAAATTCTTCCAGTTTAAGTATAAGTGCTTTTGCACAATCGGTTGTTTTTAGAATTATATTTTTGTCAAAATTATTTATTAAATTGTTAAATTCATTTTCTGTCATAGGAGCTTTTGAAGTTTCTCCGTTTTCGGGATTAAGTTTTTCGGATATAGCATTTCTTAATATAGAACATACTCTTGCATAAGCATATTGAACATAAAACACCGGATTTTCATCTGTTGAGCGTTTTGCAAGTTCTATATCAAAGTCCAAAGTCATATCAATATTTCTCATTTCCATCCAGTATCTGGTTGCGTCAACTCCGACTTCTTCAATTAAGTCGTCTAATGTTACCATGTTTTTTCTTTTCCCCATTCTGACTTCATTTCCGTCAACTATAAGGTTTACAAGCTGTCCGAGAAGTACTTCCAAATTATCCGGATTGTATCCGAGAGCTTGCAAAGAAGCTTTTACACGTGCAATATATCCGTGATGATCAGCTCCCCATATGTCAATAAGTCTGTCAAATCCGCGATCAAATTTGTCTGCGTGATATGCGATATCTGCAGTTAAATATGTGTTTGAACCGTCCGCTTTTTTTATAACTCTGTCTTGATCATCTCCCCACTGAGTTGATTTAAACCAAATCGCTCCGTCTTGTTCATACAAAAATCCTTTATCTTTAAGTTCTTTATATCTGGCTTCAACTTTGCCTGATTTATGTAAATCAAGTTCGGAATAAAATTTGTCAAAATTAACTCTGAAACCTTCCAATAATTTTCTTTGACAATTTTCCATTTCATTTTTTGCAAAATCGCAAAGAATTTGAATATCGCAACTATGAACATCAATATCAGCATGTTCTTTTAAGAATTTTTTTGCAACAGGTATAAGATAATCTCCCGGATAGAAATTTTTGCGTTCTATTTCATCGGAAGGAAAATCAATATTTTCTCCAAGCTCTTGAAGAATTCTTATTTTAAGAGAATTCCCGAGTTTTTGAATTTGGCTTCCGGCATCATTTATGTAAAATTCCTGATAAACTTCGTGACCGTAGAATTTAAGAAGGTTAGCAAGAGCACTTCCCATAGCTGCCCATCTGCCATGCCCTATATGAAAAGGTCCGGTAGGATTAGCAGATACATACTCAAGTAAAATCTTTTCTTTTTTTAATTCGCCTGATTTTTCAAAACTTCCGTATTTATTTTTTAAGCTTAACACCTCGTTTATTGTATCTGCAAGTGTCAAATCACTGACTTTAAAATTAATAAATCCGCCGGTAACTGATGCAGTGTATTTGTCTGAGTTTAGATATTCCAATATAGAGTTTGCAATTAAAGGCGGTGCAATTTTAGCGTTGCGCGCAAGTGATGAAACATTTACCGCAAAATCACCGAAATCTGTATTTTTTGGTTTTTCAATTATAAGATTTAAATCTGCATATTCTGTCATTTGTCCTAATTTATTTGATAAAACAGCTTTTTTTATCGCATTATTCACTTCATTTAAGAAAAAATCTTTTAACATAATTATCCTCATTGTGCTATATACCTTTCTAAATTATAAAATAAAAATATTAATCTTGTAAAATAATGATGCTAAACAAATGACTTTACTTTTGGAACAGGATAGTTATAATTATTATATGAGATTTTTGGCTTTATTAATATCATTATTGTTTATATTTAACACCTGTATAGCAGGAGAAATTAAGCTTCGCGATTATGAAGAGTATGATATACCTGCAGGGTATCATATACCTGTAATTTCTCTTCAGGAATTTTCTACTGCTTATTGTGAAGAAGGTGACGAGGTAAGCTTTAAAACCACTTCAGATATATATTTATATAACAAAAATATAATTCCGGAAGGAACACTTTTAAAAGGATATATAGAAAAAAAGAATGAACCGATAGTTGGTACACATGCTTCTATGAAAGTTTTTGTCAATAAAATGTATCTTCCTGACGGATATGAAATTCCGATAAAATCGTATATATATACATCAAACAACAATTTAATAGGCGGCGGTATAACGGCTCCCGAAAAATACATAAAGATTCCTCATTATCAAAGATGGGTTATGTTTAGAGCGTACAGCGTTACCCAATGCGTTCCGGGAGAAAAAAGAAAAATGGGTGAACATATCACTGTATCATCGGGTGCGAATCTTATAATACAACTAGTTGCGCCAATACATCTTACACATGTTGTTATAAATTAAATAGTGAATAATGAACAATATTATTTTGTAATCGTTATGAAAGTAAAGATACGGTTACAAAATTGACAAATGTAAATATGGCTTATAAAATATTAAAAGAGGAGAAAGTTATGTTAAAAAGCAGAAAACTCATAGCGGTTTTAAGTTTAATTTCATTAGTGGGTTGGAATACTGCTTATGCAGGATCAAATTATAATTTTGCACCAAATTCGTATGCGCAAAATGCACAAAATGCATATAACGCAAACACACCGGTTACGTATAATAACGGTCCTTTAAAAGGAAGTGTTATAACTGTTCCGGCAGGTGAAATATTTAGTGCAAACTTAACATCTCCCTTATCATCACAAACGGCAGCTGTAGGCCAGCCTATTTATTTGTCGTTAGGAAATGATTTTTATTATAATAATAAATTGATAGCTCCTGCGGGAAGTTCCGTTATAGGTACTGTAGTAGAAGCATCTTCGGCTAAACACGGAAGTATTAACGGAAAATTATGCGTTCGTTTTAATCAAATAACAACGCCATTTGGTTCACAAATTCCGATTTCAGCCGTAATAAAAACAGATGACGGCTCAGGGGTATTGGTAGGCGGAACAAAGATGGACGTAACAAAAGAATATGCAAAAGACTTAGCTGCGGGAAGTGCAGCCGGAGCTCTTTCAGGTCTTGTATTCGGGGCATTGGCAAGTGGTGATAAATTGGGAAGAGGTGTAGCGCTCGGTACAGCTGTGGGTGCAGGAGGCGGTCTTGTTAAATCTGTTATAGATAAAGGAAATGACGTGGAAATTCCTGCTAATTCCGCAATAGAACTAACTTTGACCCAGCCGATTACGGCATCTGTTTCAAATTATAGTTATGAAAATTAGCATGTAGGATAATTTATTTTGTTTGAGAGATAATTATTCTGGAGATGGTAGATAAAAGAGAGATATTATTGTGTCGTTAATAAGCAGAAAAAGTTTTTTATATGAAGAAGAAGAGGAAAATTCTAAAAGGTACGAACTTCCTTCTATTGTAACAAGTAAGCCGGAAGCAATTCCTATAGAAAAATCGTTTGCAATATCTACTGCATTACATCCTGCTGTTGTCTTGCTGATATGGCTTATATCTGTTATCTTACCTTTTTTGGGTATAAAATGGTTTATTTTTAATAAACCGGAGCCGAAGCTAAAAAAAGATATTGAATTTGTTCTTGTTGATAAAGAAGCAATGCCGAGAAACATGAAAACAAGAAATCGTGCAGATATAAATTCAAGGAGCGGCGGTATAAATGATCCCAAAAGAAAAGTTTCAATGCCTTCACCGGCGCCGAAAAAAACAACAAAACCTTCTGCTGCAGCTAACAGTGCAAACAAATTAATAAAGAAACAACAGCAAGCAGCTCAACAAAAGGTTCAAAAAACTCAGTCAAAAGCTCAGCCGCAACAAGCAAAAACACCTGTAAAACAGCCGGTGCAGCAACAAGCATCAAATAAGCCATCACCTGCAAAACCGGCTCCGCCGACAGCAAGACCCTCTTCAGCTCCGGTTTCATCACCTACACCGGCGGTAAAACCGAGTACTCCTTTTAATGTTCCGGCTCCAAAAGGTGCCGTTCCGGGTAAGACACTTGCAACAGGTCCGGTTGGTGGAACATCAGCTCCTGTAGGAACAGGGAAAGGCGGTGTATCAGGAGGTTCTTCAGCAGGTTCAAGAACAGGCGCTCCGGTTCCGTCATTATCTCCCGGAAAATCATCCGGAGGTAGTTCGTTAGGAAGAACAGGCGGTGGAGGCGGTACCGGTAATATAGGTAATCCCGGCGGCGGAGGAGGTGCACCCGGTATTGATGCGCTTCGTGAACCGGATTTTGGTCCATATATGAGAGAGCTTCAAAGAAGAATAAAAATGAATTGGGATCCTCCAAAAGGAAACGAATCTAAGAGAGTTGTTCTTTTGTTCAAGATTGCAAAAGACGGACGTTTGTTATCGTGCAGAGTCAATAAATCTTCCGGTTTGCCTTCAGCAGATCAGGCAGCATTAAAAGCTGTAGAGTTAACTGCTCCGTTTAGACCGTTACCTGCAGATTTTAAGGGGCAGAGCATAGATATTCAGTTTACGTTTGACTATAACGTATTTAATGCAACAAGGTATTAAGTTTAAGAATAAATAAAAGAGTAAAGGGGAATAAAATTATGGATTTATTATTACATTCAATTAAATTAGATTGGCCGGTACTTTTACCGATTTTAATCTGTTCAATACTTACTGTTATGGTAGCTATAGACAGAGCAGCATTCTATAAAGAAAACAAGAGAAATGTAATCGAGTTTATACCAAGATTACAGAAAGAGTTGCAGAAAAACAACCTTATAGGTGCACAAAATTTGGCAAATCAATGCGGTGGTATAATTGGTGATGTAACGGAAGAAGCTGTTAGAATTTTATCCGAACAGAAGAAAGGTTTTTCTCGTTCATTTGATATAGCATCAGCACTTGCAACAAGAAAATTGGAACACAGATTAACGATACTCGGTACAATAGGCGGTGTAGCTCCGTTTTTAGGTTTGTTTGGAACAGTAGTAAGAATTTTGTATACTTTTCAAGATTTGGCATCACAAGGTAATCAATCAGCAGCGGTTGCAATGGGAATAGGTTCGGCATTAATTGCAACAGCATTTGGTTTAGGAGTTGCTATTATTGCTGTTGTTTGCTATAACACATTCCAATCAACCGTTAAAAGATTTGAAGATGATTTCCAATTAATCAAACTTTTATTCTTAAGTTTTGTTGATTCGGAAGAGGATATAAAAGTTAATTCAGCTTCTTCAACAGTAGCATTATAATTTTATTTTGGGTGTTGGTTGATGCCTCACCCCAGCTCTCTTTATAGAAAGAGAGGGAGGATTTGGAACACATATGGCTATAAAATCAGGTAAAAAAGCTTTATTTACGGAAATAAATATAACACCGCTGACGGATATATTTTTGGTGCTCTTAATTATAATGATGGTTGTAGCGCCTACGTTTCAGTCAGTAGATAATTCTATATCCATACCGGAAGTAAACAGCGGTACTGCAATAGAACAAGGGAAAATAACAGTTTCTGTGACAAAAGACGGTACTATTTATATAGAAGGTGTTAAAACTTCTTTAGCATCTTTATCTTCAGAATTAGAAAAGTTAAAAGGTGAAAATGATAATGCTGAAGTAGTTGTTAAAGCTGATGAGAAGGTAAAGAGTTCTGTAATATTGGATATAATGGACGCGGCGCAAGATGCACATTATAAAAAGCTTATAGTAGCCGGTGAGCCTTTAAATAAGAAAGAACAAAGGGAACTTCAGCAAGCTGATGAATCAAATTCTTCAGGCGTTGAGAGTCAAAATACCTTAGAAGGCGCAACAAGGGCTTTGCCGCAGGACGGTTATGAGGATTGGAGCGAGTAGGGAGATATAGATATGCGTGACAGCTTTAATGAGATAAATATAACACCGTTAACAGATATATTCTTGGTTCTTCTAATTATAATGATGGTTATAGCTCCTATGTTGGATCAGCAAGGTTTAAATTTGGCAGTACCTGAGATTGTTAATCAAGAGGATATAGTAAAAGATAGTAAAATAATGAACTTTACTGTTACTGATGATAATAAATATATATTTGACGAAAATGAGATATCAGTTAATGATTTGGAAAAGGTAGTATCCGAACATTCAAAAGATTTTCCGGACGGATTATTGATACAGGTTGATGATAATGCCGAACACGGAGCGGTTGTAAAGCTTATGGACAGTGCAAGAAATGCAGGTGTAACGAGCATATCGTTGTCACATTAAATTAAGGAAAAAGATTTATGTTAAAACCTTTAATGTGGGTATTTGAGAATAATAATTTCAAATATCATTTTATGTATTTAGTTAAAATTGGTTTGATATTCATATGTTTAGCAATAGTATTAGTATTTTTAATGAATTTTAATGACTTTAGCGATTTAACTTGTCATTTTTTAAGTTTGTTTTTGATTATACTTATATCTGTTCCTCACTTAAATTTAACAGGCTATTTTTGGTATTTAACGGATAATATCACAGAGCGAAAAACGGATATTTTATCTGCAAATATTTATAATAAAAAAATAGATTTTAAGGATATAATAGAATTTCCGGAAATTAATATTTGGAAATTTGTATGGAGGGGAATTGCGTCTATTGTGGCAACAATTTTGATGTATATTCCGGTTTCAATGATATTTGTATATTCATCATTAAATGTAACAAAGGTATCAGAATTTTGGGGTTGGACAACCCAACAGACGACATTTTTTTATATATTTTTGGTTTGTTTAATCGCTTTTTTTATACCGGCACTTTTGTGGAATTATGCAAAAAAGGATTCAGTTTTTGCAGTTTGGAATGTGTTTGAGGCATCACGCGTAATTGGAGAAAATTTTGTAAGATACGTAAAAAATACTGTATTATTTTTACTATATTCGGTTGTATATTCAATAATAATAAAAACGGTAACATTTATGCTGGGTCTTAGTATATGGAATACTTGTGATATTTGGTATACTTTTTCAACGCATGGTATTAACGATATAATATCAGGATTTTTAGCAATAATATTTAATTACATAGCCGGAATTTATTGGGTGCATGTTAATGCGTATTTACTCGGAACAATTTCTGAAAAACAGGGATATTAAACAATTACTCTTAAAATTCCCATCATAATCCAAAATGTAAATTGAATTTGCGGACGGAAAAATACTGTGTCTACTATTCCGTGAAACAATATTCCTAAAACGGATAACAGAGCGGAAAGCACAAAAAAAGTTTCTGTTGATTTTTTGTTTTGTAAAATAAATTTTATACCGGATAATACACAATTTATTAAGTATAAACAGAAGGCTATTAGTGCAAAAATTCCGCTTTCGCAAGCAATTTCTAAATATATGTTATAGGCACTTAATGCATCAAAACCTGTTCTCATATATAGTCCGTAGATTTCTCTGAAATTTTGATTTCCGCAGCCAATTCCAATAAGCCAGTTATCCTTAAACATGTTTATACAAGAGTTGTAAACATTAAACCTAAACGAATTAGAACTGTCGCTGCGCATTGCAAATATTGAAAAAATTCTGGCTCTTAGCGAAGATACAGAAATTATAATCAAAGATAAAATAAAAAATATTGTACAGGATATGAATGAGAATATCTTTCTGTATTTTTGCTTTAGTAGTTTAAATATTATTCCGAATAAAATTATAATTACAAAAAACATTCCGATATATGCACCTCTGCATCCTGTAAAAATTAAAGCAAAACAGGACAAAAGCCCGCATATAATTGAAAAAATAAATGATTTTTTACTAAAATTCGCGACGGATATAAAAGCCGGTATAATGCTAAGCATATATCCTCCAAATAAATTCGGATTATATGGTTTAAGCGTACCGTAAACTCTTGTCATAACTTCTTCGGGGTTTAAATGTGACATATCTTGCCAGCCGGATATTTCTTCAACAGCTCCAAAATGCTGTAAGAAAGCAAAAAAAGTTTCATAGCATGCGCACAACGCAAAAGCCAAAAACAGGTATTTTATTTTGTCTTTATTGTCTTTTAGATAATTGACTACAGATATATAGAAGCCTAAATAAGTAGCTGTTTTGAGAAATCCTTTAAAACTTAATATAAATAAAGATGAACCGGCTAAGCTAATTATCACAAAAATAAAATATATAATAAGAAATACTTCTGATAAGTTTGGTTTGAATATTTCGCCGGTTTTGGTCATAGTTTTTATAAAAGTAAGAATTATAGCAAAAATAGCAAAATATCCTATGCTGTCTGATGGTGCACAAGTTGAACTAAATATTACTAAAAAAATATTCAAACCGATAAGAAGGTCAATTTTTTGCAGCACAAAGCTGCTGTTATAGACAGGCTGCAAAATGGTTTGAATTTTATTTAATACTTTGTTTATAAACATATCTATTTAAACTAACCGACTTCTTTATTTTCACCGGCATCTTTAATATCAATATCAGAAGTAACACGAACGTCAGATATTGTTCCGTTAAATTTATAATTTTCGCCTTCAAGAGTAACAGGAAGTCCCATTTTTAACTTATTTCCTCCGACAACGGCACCGTCTTTTGTTATTTTTGCCTTGTCCGAGATAGTTACAACAGCATCATAAACAGATGGTTGAGCGGGGTCATTAACGAGAATATACTGTTGTTCACTTTTTAATGATGATATTGCTGTTTGTCTTGGTGAAGATTTTACATCTGTAACAAAAAGTTCCGTATAAGGTACATTTCTTATTGTTATAAAGGTTGTATCATTATTTTTTATAGGAAACTCCTGACCTGTAATAGTAACTCCTCTCAGAAACACCTGAAATGTAACAGGAGATGTTGCTTCAATTTGTTTATCAGCAGTTTGCCTAAAATGTTTCATTGTAGCAAACCCTACAAGAAGTGCAACAATCACTCCTAAGATTATAATAATATCAATGATATTAAATTTTCCGAAAATATTTTTCATAGAAATCTCCTAATAAATTAGTGTAATATCTTTTGGAACAGACGCTAAAATTTCATTAATAGAAGTTGTTGCACATCCGAATTGTTTTATTACAATACTTGCTGCTATATTTCCTATTATGGCTGCATAAACGGGGTCAGCACCTGTTGCAAGGGCTAATGTGTAAGTTGCAGTTACTGTATCGCCTGCACCCGTAACATCAAAAACTTTTGACTTATTAAATACCGGAATGTGAACATATTCAAAATCTTTTGATATAACAACCATACCGTCAGAACCGCAAGTTATCAAGACAGAATTTGCGTCTGTTTGATTTATAATAATGTTTCCTGCTTTTATAAAATCCGATTTTTCTTTTAAAAAGTAACCAACGTGTTTTTGAGTGTCAGGAAGATTCGGAGTCAGGGAAAAAGCTCCTTTGTAACGATCCAAATTCTTTTGAGCATCAACTATTACAATTTTGTTATGTTCTCTTGCGGTATTCATAACAGAACTTATGACCTTATCGGTTAAAGTACCTATATGATAATCTGATAAAATAATTGCGTCATGAAGCGGAATTTGTTTTTTTATAGCGGAGATAATTTTTTCTTCTGTTTCACAAGAAATCGGTTCGTTCGTTTGTCTGTCAATTCTAACAATTTGTTGTGTAACCGATTGAGAGCAAGAACCGGATATTCTGGTTTTTGTAATTGTTTTTCTTGTTTTGTCTGCAATAAGGCTTTTGCAATCTATATTCGCTTTTGAAAAAGCTTTTTTTAAATCTTCCGCTTGATAATCTTCACCTATAACTCCGATTACGCTGACTTTTCCTCCGTTAATATCCGATACGTTATGAGCAGCATTAGATGCTCCGCCTAATATATAATTTGTGTGGGTGTGTTGTAATATAAGTACGGGAGCTTCTCTGGATATCCTTTCAGTATCGCCGTATACCATCTCATCTAAAGCTAAATCACCTATAACAAGTATTTTGGCTTTATTTAAGTTTTTTATACACTCTCTTAATTTTTCAAAATCAATTTTCATATCATCTTCTCTTATGATTGCTTAACGTTCGAATATAATATATAATAATACATATATAATACAATAAAAAAAGAGAGAATGCATGGCAGCCGGTCACAATATGTTTAATAATAAAGATTCAATGGATATAAGTGAATTAGCTTCATTAAACGAAGATATTTCAGATGATCTGATTGACCAACTGCAAAAACAAATCACCGAAAATGCCGGAGATATAATAAAACCTGCGGTAAATCCTAATGATGATTCAACTCTTTTTGAAGAACCCGTTGAAAATGCCGGTGAACAAACCTCTGAGGATGTAAAACCAAAAGAACCGGTTTCTGTGAAAGCTGATTTTGACGATAACTTTATAAAAAAATATAAAGCAAAACTTAATAAAAAAGCTCAGCAAGCTGCTGCGGAACAGCAAGCGGCAGCAGCAGAAACAGCAGATACAAATTCTGAAGCAAAAGCGGATGAAACACAAAAAAGTTCAGATAAAAAAGAGGAACAAATAGAAAAACTTTCTAAGGGCAAAATATCCGAAAAGCCTATTACAAAAGAGCAAAAGCAGTATAATGACAGCTTGGATTATTTGGACGGAAATGTAAAATATTCAAAATATGTTATATATATTGATCCTCAAAATGTTAATTTTATAGAAGGTTTGACAGTAAAAGAAAGAAAAAATCTAATAAATAACATATTAAAACAACAAAACGATATTTCATTAACAAAACAACGATTTAAAGTAATACAAACGACTATAAATCATATAATTATTGCAATTTTAACAGTTGCAATATCAATTCCTGTTATATATTACACAATAAATTCATCATTGGAAGCTTCTATTAATAACTACAGACGCTCACAAACAAATTTTCAGACTTTATACAAAGAAAAAGGAAAAATTACAAATACTAAAAATTAAGCAGCTTCTTTGTTTTCTGTTTTCTTATCTTTTTTTTCTCCTAAAGCTGCATTTGCAACAGCTTTACCGATTTTGTGTCCGCAGTAAAAACCCGGAATTGATGCAAAAACAGCAAAACCGATACCCTTAATTATAGCAGGAGCGTGTTTGAGTGCTTTATGTGCCGCACAAGCGTCTTTAAAGGCACTAACTTGTGCTTTTAAAAACGGATTTTTCTTGTATAACCCGTCAACAGGTTCTACAACGGTTTTTCCGTTAACTCGTTTTGTTTTGGACATACCGGTTATTGCTTTATATGCGCCTTCTGCTCCGAACATTCCGCCTAACGCAAAAAATTGTTCAATTCCTTCTCTTTTTTTATCATCTGCTGTCGCAATTGTTAACAAACTTACTCCTGTAATCATAGGATTTATGTTATCAATAGCAATTTTTCCTATATCACTTATACCTTTAAATATGCTGCTGCTTTTAGAAGCTTCTCCTATTGCTTTATCAAAAGCTACAATTCCTTTAGCAATGCTTCCTTTGCCTTCTTTTGCAATCTCTACAACACCTTCGCCTGCTTTAACAATTTGAGCATCAGCAACTCCGACATTTCCTATGCTTACGATAGGGTTAGAAGCTTTTGATGCTTTATCAATTCTTCTTGGTGCAAATATGCCTTTTGATACAATAGAAGGAACAAAAGATGATATTGCAAAACCTAATGACATAAATAATGAACCTTTACTACACTAATACTTACATATATATAAAGTCATTTTTAAAGACAAATTTGCGCAATTAAAAAAAAATTTTACAAAACTTAATAAAAAAGTTATATATGCAGCAACTCTTCTAAATCTTTTATGCTTTCTGTAAAATGGTTGTTTTGAATTTCAGCATCAAAATTTTGTGCGTGCTGCATTTCGTACATTGCTTTGTTTAATCTTTCTTGCATAGCATCAGGAGTTTCCGTGCCGCGTTTTAATAACCTAGCTTTTAGAATATCAAATGAAGGCGGTTTTATAAATATACTTACAACATTAAGATTTGAATTATTTTTAAGATTCTTTTTTATAGCATCTGCTCCGTCTATATCAACGATTAGCAATGCAGGTTTTTTGCCGTCAAGAGCATTTTTAACAGTTTCTTTTTTTGTACCGTAATAGTTACCGGAAAATCCTTTTACATATTCAATGAATTCATTATTTTTTATTCCTTCTTTAAATTGTTCTACAGTTGTGTAAAAATAACTTTTTCCTTCAACTTCACCTTCTCTTTTGGGTCTTGTTGTGTGGGTAACAACCTTGTTAAATTTATGAAGAATTTTGTTCATAATAGTATCTTTGCCTACTCCTGACGGTCCTGATACTAACAATAAATAATTATTATCTTTGATTGCTTTTTCCGGTATATTATTTCTCAAAATTTTCTTAAAGTTTGTCGCTTTATATTTGTTGTTATAGTTGTTATTAATTATTCCGACTTGCATATTTATATTCCTATTCTATTACGTATTCAACAAAAAATGATATTATGTTAACTATCTGAAAATGCTATCTATATAACATTCTAATTCTTTTAATCCGTCTGATTCGGAGTTTCTGTTCTGTCGTATATCCGCTATTTTCTTAATAAAATCTTCACTTTTTACTTTTGCTTTACACTTTGACAGAGCATCACTTATTAGTAAATTATCTTCATAACCACCGGAAAATGTCAATCCTGCTTTTTCTCCGGCTAATATAATTTTTTTGAATAAAGTCCTTGCTTCATTCAGATATTTTTCAAATACAGGTGTATATATGTTTAATCCGGCATCAAGCATGAATATTCTCAGTAACTTTGCCGTAGAATTTTCTCCGCAATATTTGTTGTATTTTAGCAAATCGTCTGTTAATACAATTTTGTTGTCTTTGGTAATTGCGGTATTGTTAGGATTTTGAAAGTCAATGGTATTTGGATATTTTATTTTTTTTACATCTTGAGCAAATTTATCAAAAGAGCTTTGCGGAAGTTGCGATGCTTTAAGAAAATATTTTTCAAAATAATAATTATAAACCTCTTCTTTTGTCATGTTCCTGATAAATGAATACGGCACTCCGCAGGAAGTATGTTTTCCTATGTTTTTAAGGATTTTAATATCACCGATTTGTAATAATGTTTCACCATAGTATGAATCTATATTTAAAAGATTTGAATTTTTAGATATTCTGCCTGATAGGTTTAGGGATTGTTCTGATGTTTCATTAGGTATTCTAAAAACATATTTACCCATATCATAAACTTTATTTTTGCTGCCGGAGCCGATAAAATTTTCCGGTTGAAATATTTTTTTTGCAAATTTTATGATTAATTGAATTAAATTTTGTTCTTCTTTGAGAGCATTATCTGTCTTGGATATAAAAGTATCAATTGCTGTTTCTAATTCGGGTATTTTAATTCCGAATGCAGGATTGTTTTTATTGTAATTCTGAAAATATGTATTGTTTGTATAAAACGATATTTTCATTTTTACCTCCTAAATTTTATAAACCCTCAAAAAAAAAATTTTGCTACTAAAAATACAAAACGGTATAAAGATTTATAAATACTTGTTTAAAAATCTTTAAAAATTTGTTTTGTATTTTTGAAAGTTAATGATAAATTTTTGCTTAACGTTGCTCAAAATATCTTGTATCAGCATAATTGTAATTTGAGTCAGATTCAATGTGAGAGTCTTTATCTATAACCGGTTTAGCTTTCTGACTGATGTCGCTTAAGTGTAATGCAAAACCGTCACCGTCATCTGCAAATTGCAATTTAACCCTGTCCATTCTTCCTCCGTATGAATTTACATAAATTTGGTCAGGGAATTCTCCGATTAATTCAACATCTTCATATCTTTTTCCGGTTTCAAGTCCTTTTTCTATATCTCTGACTTTGTAGTAATTACTGCAAAAATATACAGGTAAATCTTTTTCATTTTTATTAATATCCTTTGCAAATTCTCTTGCATAATCAAAAATCATTTCTCTAAATTTATATTTCATTGCATCATTATATAAATAATGCTTAACCATTTTGTTATTAACTTCTATGTTTTCAACAACCATTGAAAGCTTTCCGTCAACTTTTGCCATAAGAATTCTGGACATTGCAATAACTTTATTTTTTTCGTTTCTTACTTCAAGAGTAGTTGTACAAGTATTTGTTAAATAGTGCGGAAAAGATTCTCCTTGATCTTTATCAATTCCTGTACAGCAAGTTGTATAATTCCCGTCAAAAAGTGATTCTTTAGCACTTCTGTCCCAATTTCTTACTGTAAATGTTTTAATTTTTCTTCCGGTATTATCCGTAAATTTTTTCGTAATTGGTTTTATGCTCGGGTGTAGCCATTTTTCATAATCAAGTCCGTTTTTAATGAACGCTTCTTCATTTTTTTTATTTAATTCAGCAATAGGTCCTTCCTTAAATATCATCTTATCTAAATTTCCATATGTGTCTGCAAGGATTATTTTTCTCAATAAGCTTCCTTCAGGAGCATTTAGCAAGTGTGCATAATTAATATCCCAAAAATCTTTCCTTCGTTTTGACAAAGTTTGGTCTTGTTTAAAAGCTTCTTTCCAATTGGCTGTATATTTGTCAACAAGTTCACTATCAACTCCTAAGTGCCTTAAAACTTCGTCCATTAAATCTACTTTCATGTCTTGGAACTTAATAATAAAACTTGCTTCAGGATTGTAAATGTTTACCGGACGTTTATAATTATCAAAATTAAGCCCCTTTTCTCCGGAATTAATGATATTTCTGTTGACTGATAAAAAGTTTAGGGTCCATATTTTGTCATCCAGAGATATTTCATATGTTGCATAATCTCCGCCCTTATTTTCTTTGTCGGTTACAGCCTGAATTTGAACTTTTCTTAAGTTTTCCAAATCGTTTTCATTGAGGATTCTAAAACGCGGCATGTAAATCGTTTTTATATATTTACCTCTGTTATAAAAGAGTTCATTAAGGGCACTTTTATCATAAACTTGCGCTAAAGAAAGAATGCTGGAAAAAGTTCCGTCTTTCATGATTGTATTTGCAATAAAATCATCACCGGTATTTTTAGATTTTGAAACTTGATCGTTGAAATATTTTACAGCATAATTGTATGCAAATTGAAGAGAGTTATAATCTTCATTTTTAGGATGTTCCAATAAAATACTGCTTTTTAATATATCAATGATGCCTTGCGATGAAATTTTATTGATATAGTCAGGTAAAATGCTTTTAGAAAAACCTCTTCCGGAAACAATGTTTTTAAGATCTTTGAACGTGCTTAGTTTTTCTTTAAATTCTGAAACATTGGTGTCTTTCTCGTTAATATAGTCAAGAAGAATGCTTATACCTTTGGCCGGAAGTTTTTTGTCATTGAGATATAGCAAATCTTCCAAAAACGGAATATTTTTAGGGGTTACTTTGGATATAATTTCTTCAATACCCGCATTACTAAAATTAAATCTGAAATCGGAACGTTTAGATGCTTGCTCAACAAGCTCACGAACAACTTTTGTATCTACCGCCGGTGTTCCTTTAAAACTAAGAGTGTCTTTATTTAAATTTTTGTTATATTTAAGCCCAAAATTTGGAACTGTTATATATAGATCGTTTTTATTGTTGCTTTTAAATTGGGGAAATTTTGTGATGCGGAAAGGATTTACTTGCGTAATGTTTAACATATTATTGACCTCATATTTTATATTCTCATGCATATTAAAACACGTAAAAATTTTTTTTGCGCACTAATTTTTACTCATTAAATAAATTTTTTATGAGTGTCATGAAGCTTTAAATACTAATTAAAAAGTTTAACGAAACTATTTTATGTTAAGTTTTGTAAAATTTATCAATAAAAAAAGGCAATTTTTTAACATTTAAATACTTTATATATACATAAGATATAAATAAGAGAGGAAACAAAAGAAAATTTCTGAATTCATAACTTATTTAAAAAAGAGTATTACAAGAATATAAGGAGAGTTTATTATGGCAGTTGGCGCAAGAGAATTTATTGACAAGTTATTGGTAGAAAAGTATGCGAATGAAAAAGTGGAAAATCATAACGAAGATGCTTTAGTATCAAGGGTTTCTGCGGACGATATGATGTATGCCATGAATACATCTGCTGCTAATTTCAAAACAATGATAGCTTTAAATAAACGACTAACAAGTGTCTGTTACGGAGTTGTGTCAAAATCGGCCAAATATACTTCATCAGAAGAACTTGTGCGAGCGTAAATATTTATATAAGTATACAGAAAATTTGCAGAATTTGATACATTAAAATACACTAAAAGACTGATTTAATATTTATAATAATAGTTTAAACTATACATAAAATGAGGTCTTTTGTGAAAACTAAACAACAAATCAAAAAACAGATATTAGAAAAAGAATTACAACTTAAAAAGTTACAGTTGCACCAATCTTCATCAGATGTTTGTAATCAGTTATATAACACTCTTGTATTAGAAAAAGCAATTTTAAAAAAAGAATTGGAAAATTTAAATAAAAATCCTATAATAGAAGCTGTAAAACGAACTCTTCCCAAAAAAGAAAAGCTTATTTGTGATTACTTTAAAGCTTAAAATCACAAATATTTTTGCATACTTAATTTTTTTATGATACAATTCCCTTAAAGGGGAAATATGCATATAGATTTTGATAATAAAAAATCAATAAGGGGAGCTTTTGGGGAAGAAATAACGGAACTTGGTAAAACAAATTCTGATATTGTAGCTTTAGATGCTGATTTATCCGGTTCAACAAAATCATCAATTTTTGCAAAAGCTTATCCTGACAGATTTTTCAATGTTGGTATAGCGGAACAAAATCTTATAACAACTGCAGTAGGATTATCACTAACAGGTAAAATTCCTTTTGTATCTACTTTTGCTGTTTTTGCAACCGGAAGAACATATGATCAAATAAGAAATTCAGTATGTTATCAAAAAGCAAATGTTAAAATTATAGGTGCACACGGAGGTATTACGGTTGGAGAAGACGGTGCAAGTCATCAGGCATTGGAAGATGTTGCCCTTATGCGTGAGCTTCCGAATATGATTGTTATAACACCGGGAGATTATGAACAAACAAGACAAGCAGTTCGTTTTGCTTGCGAACATAAAGGACCTGTTTATATAAGATTATCAAGAACAGATGTACCTTGTATATATGACTCTTCTTACAAATTTAATTACAAAAAGGCAAATATATTAAAAGAGGGAAAAGATGTTTCGGTATTTGCAACCGGTGATATTTTATCGCAAGCCGTAAAAGCAGTAGAATTGCTTCAGCAAGCAGGGATTGATGCGGAACTTATAAATGTTCCTGTTATAAAGCCATTAGACAAAGATACAATTATTAATAGTGCAAAAAAAACAAGGTTATGTGTAACAGTAGAAAATCATTCCGTGATAGGTGGTTTGGGTTCTGCTGTAGCGGAGTGTTTATCTGAAAATGCGCCGAACAAGTTAATACGTTTAGGTGTAAATGATGAATTCGGTCAAAGCGGAACACCTAAAGAACTTTTAAAATATTACGAATTAGATGCGGAAAGTATTGCAAACAGGATAATTAATTTATGATTCAATTAAGATCTGTAACAAAAAAATATAAGAATAATTATGCTTTAAAAAATATCAATTTAGATATTTTATCGGGTGAATTTGTCTTTATCACAGGAGCGTCCGGAGCCGGAAAATCAACGTTAATGAAGATGCTTTATAAAGAAGAAACCCCGACTACAGGAACTGTTCTAATCGGAGGAATTAATATTGCTAATTTACCGCCGGAGAAAGTTCCTAATTTAAGACGTTGTATGGGGATTGTTTTTCAGGATTACAAGTTGCTGCAAAACCAAACAGTGTATGATAACATAGCGTATGTAATAAGAACAACCGGAATAAGCTCTGCAGATATCAGAACGAGAGTGACTGGGGCGTTAAAAGTTGTAGGTTTGCTTGATAAAGCAAAGGCTAAGCCATCTGAATTATCCGGAGGAGAGCAGCAGAGAGTAAGCATTGCTCGTGCTCTTGTAAATGGTCCTCCTTTATTGATAGCTGATGAGCCAACGGGTAATCTTGATCCAAAAAACTCTTTGGAGGTTATGCAAATTTTGGAGCAAATAAATCAAAGAGGCATAACAGTTATAGTGTCAACACACGACTATACTTTGGTAAACAGGTTTAGAAAACGAGTATTGACGCTTGAAAACGGAGAAATAATAAAAGACATGCAGGCAGGTACTTATGGATAACGGCACACAACAGCTAAAGAAAACTGTAAAAAAACACATTCCGAAAGATTGGCTTTGTGATTTGCGTATTGCGTACAGAATAGTAATGGAAGCTGTTAATGATATAAAAAGAACCGGTATAATAAATTTGTTTATAATTACAACAATGGTTGCGATTTTGACAATATTCGGTATTTTATTCAGATTTACACTTTCTCTTTCAACATTTGCAAATGAGTTAGGTAATGTTCTTGAAATATCCGTATATTTAAAATCCGGAACAGCTCCGGCTGTGGTAAAAGACAGAATAAAAGTAATAAAACATGTAAAGAATGTTACAATAAAGACAAAAGAAGAGTCTTGGAACAGTTTAAAGCGTGAGCTTGATATGCATGATGTTACAAATCCTTTGCCGGATACTTTAAGAGTAAAGGTAGATAAGCCGGATAATATTAACCTTGTATTTAATCAAATAAAAACAATATCCGGAGTAGAGGATTTGGGATATGCCAAAGAACTTGCAAAAAAAATGCAGGTATTCAGGCATGTTGCCAATACAACAATGATATTTGTAATAATTATATCAGCCGGTCTAACAATAACGATAATAAATAATACGATACAGCTTGTAATACAATCACGAAAAGAAGAAATAGAGATAATGAGATTGATGGGTGTTAGTAATTGGTATATAAGAATTCCGCTTGTTATGCAAGGAGCTTTTTACGGATTTGTATCATCAGTTTTGGCAGTATTTCCGCTAAGTTGGATACAATTGCCGTTACAAAATTTGCATAAATTTTTATTGATTCCTATGCCTGTTTATGCTCAAAATATTGTAATAATATCATTGTTATTTATTGGAACAGCATTTGGTGCAATCGGTAGTTTGTTGTCAATAAAAAAACACTTACAAGTATAGAAGAAGGTAATGAAATGGATAAAACAATTGAATTAGTAAATGGTGTAAAAGACATACACGCTATGCCAACCGTTATAGTAAAAGCTTTGAATATTATGAAAAAGCCTACAGCAAGTATGAAAGAGCTTGGTGATATAGTAATGTTTGATCAATCTTTAACTATAAAATTTTTGGCACTCGTAAATTCTGCATATTACGGATTTTCGCAGCAAATAAGTTCAATTAGTATTGCGCTTTCATTACTTGGGATGGTAAAAGTTAAGAACATAATTGTTGCTGTTGCAATGAAACCTATGATGTCCAATCAAGGTGATAAGGAATTGTGGCGTCATTCTATGCAAGTTGCATCCGGTTGTGAATATTTGGCTAATCTTACAAAAATCATGGACTCTGATGAAGCTTTTATATCCGGGTTTGTGCATGATGTAGGTAAAATAGTTTTACACATGACAAATGATAAAATGTATTCAAAAGTAATATCATTAGTAGATGAAGGTGCGGATATACTTGCAACAGAGAGGAAATATTTTGATTCGGATCACGTAAAAACCGGATCGCTTCTCGCAAAAAGATGGCAGCTTCCGATTTTGCTGGCAAATACAATATCATATCACCACAATCCGTCTTTATCATCAATACCGGTTCCTTGTAATTTGGTTTGTATGGTTGATAAGCTTGTTCAGACAAATTTCAATCCGGATTCTATAGATAAAGATTTTTGTAATACTCTTGGTATAGATTTTGAAGATTTGGAAGATTTAAGGAAAGCTATATTGCAAAAAGCTGATGTAATGATATCAGAACTTTCATAAAATATAATTTGTATTTAAAATTATGCAGAGCCGTATTGTATTAGTATCAGACGATGAAAATTTTTATAAATATATAATTCCTAAATTGCGTATAAGGAAAAGTGATGAAGTTTTTAGATATAGTTTTAAGGAGCTTCCTGATAAGCTTCATTTGTTAAAATCAGCACTTTTGATTATAAATAGTGAGAATAATCAAGAACGGACAATAGAACTTTTACGCTTATTAAAAGATATACCGGCATTGGTATTTGGATATAATGAGGATAAAATTTTTGAGATAGAAGGGTATAAAGCAGGTATGTTTTCATACTTTACTTTATCAAGCAGTGATGAAGAAATTGGTGCTAAGTTAAAGTCGGTTTTAAACTTGGTATCTGCAGCGGAAAAAAATCGTATATACAGCGAGATGCTTGTTAAAAAAAATTTAATAACTGAAAATAATAATGTTTTTTTAAATTTTACGGATGTGCTGGATTCGGAAATAGAAAAAATAAAGAAAACATCAGCAAATGCGGTATTAATGGCAATTTCACCAAATGAAAAGACAAAGTTTTTGTTAAGACCTAACCAAATTGAAACAATTATTTTAAATAATATTCGTAAGAACGACATTTTAATGAATTATGCAACAAATAAGTATTTTTTGCTTTTGTATAACATTACACTTGATAAGGCAGAACAATTGTGGAATAAAATTCAACAAGAGATTCCCGAACAAATCTTTGCCGGAATAACATATGTAGGTCAAAAAAGTCGTCAACAAGTTATAAATGAAGTTTTAAATAAACTTCACACATCAATAATAAGCAGCAATCAAAAAAAATCTGATCAAGCGGCCTTAGGCGGAGTTAATTTTAAGAATTACAGAAAACAGTTTAATAAAAAAATTGATGAAATAATAGCTCCGGTATTTTATCAAATTCAGCAAATGTATAATGATAAACTGTTTAATATGAAAATAAATCTGGATATTGGTGACGGATGCGGAGAACTTACAATAAAATCCCGTTATGCAAGTGCAAATTTTAAGATAACAACACCGGGTTTTACAATAATTAACATAGATATATTCTATGAATTTTTAGGCAATAAAAACGATAAAAAAATGCCTGAAAGTAAAAGGATATCTCTTGAACCGAATGAGTTTGAATCAGGTTTGTTATATGATTTGTTGGAACAATTTATATCAGAATTCAAAAGAGAGGCGGAAGAATGGAATTAGCTGATGAAAATAAATCGTTATTAATGATTATAGATGTACAAGAAAAACTTGTGAATGCGGTGTTTAATAAAGAAATTCTTTTAAAGAAAGCGGAGGTGTTATCAAAGGCTTCAGAAATATTAGATTTGCCGGTTATCGTAACGGAACAATATCCAAAAGGGCTTGGGGAAACAGTTGAATTTGTAAAGAATTTTGTCCCAAAAAGTACGGTATTCTGTGAAAAAACAGATTTTTCCGCATTAAATAACGGTGAAATACTATCTTTTATTGAAAGAACAGGAAAAAAACAAATTGTAATATTCGGAATAGAAACTCATATTTGTGTAAATCATACGGTATATGACTTAATAAAAAACGGATATGAAGTATTTTTGGTGAAAGATGCTTGCGGAAGCCGAGATGAATCGGAACATAATGCCGGTATAGAACTTATGAATAAATATGGAGCGAATATAGTAACAACAGAAACTATTCTTTTTGAACTTCTTAGGACATCAAAACATGACAAATTTAAAGAGATTCAGAAATTAATAAAGTAGGTTTTTATAATAATTTAATCTTTACAGAATTTTTATTTTTATGCTACAATGTAGATATAGGGTTATATGCAGGTATTTATAGCATGCATTAGCGTTTTAAATACAGTGTATTGGATAGAGGAGAAAGGTTTTGAGTCAGCAAAATATATTTTCAGACGGTAAAATAGTTCCGGTTAATATCAGAGATGAAATGAAGAAGTGCTATATAGATTACGCGATGTCAGTAATTGTAGGTCGTGCTCTTCCTGATGTAAGGGACGGGTTAAAACCTGTTCACAGACGTATTTTATATGCGATGAATGAATTGGGCATGACTCCGGATAAGCCGTTTAAGAAGTGTGCAAGAATTGTCGGAGAAGTTTTGGGTAAATATCACCCTCACGGCGACAGTTCAGTGTATGAAGCTTTGGTTCGTTTGGCTCAAGATTTTAATACGAGATATTTGGTTGTAGACGGGCATGGTAATTTCGGTTCGGTAGATGGTGACGGTGCAGCTGCAATGCGTTATACAGAAGCAAGAATGCACAAAATTACAACATCTATGCTTGCTGATATAGATTGTGAAACCGTAGATTTTGAACCGAACTTCGACGGTTCACTGGAAGAACCTTCCGTTTTACCGGTAAGGCTTCCTATGTTACTGCTCAACGGTTCTTCAGGTATAGCTGTTGGTATGGCAACAAATGTGCCTCCTCATAACTTAAGAGAAGTTGTAGACGGTACAATAGCTCTTATTGATAATCCTCAAATAACAGTACCTGAATTGATGGAATATATAAAAGGACCGGATTTTCCGACAGCTGCCACAATAGTGGGATTGAATGATATAAAACAAGCCTATGAAACAGGAAGAGGCTCTATAAAAATGTCAGCTGTAGCGACAATAGAGGAAATTCCCGGTGGTGCAGGCAGACAATCCAGAACTGCGATTATAGTAACAGAAATACCATATCAGGTTAATAAATCAATGTTAATTCAAAAAATTGCAGATTTGGTAAAAGAACAAAAAATAAACGGCATATCAGATCTTCGTGACGAATCTGACAGAGAAGGAATGAGAATTGTTATTGAGCTTAAGCGTGACGCAAAACCGGAAGTTGTTAAGAATAATTTGTTTAAATATACTCAGCTTTGCACGACGTTTGGGTATAATATGGTAACATTATGCGGAAAACAACCAAGATTGTTGAACTTGTATGAAGTTCTTAATGAGTTTGTAGAACACAGAGTTGAAATTGTAACAAGAAGAACAATTTATTATTTAAAGAAGGCAAAAATTCGTGCTCACATATTGGCAGGTTTGTTGATTGCATTAGGTTCGCTTGATGATGTAATAGAGCTTATAAAGAAGTCAAAAACGACTGATGATGCAAGAGTAGGCTTGATGAGCAGATACGGCTTAGACGTGGATCAGGCAAATGCAATTTTAGAGATGCAGTTAAGACGTTTAACCGGTTTGGAACAGGATAAGATAAAAACCGAGTACGATGAATTGTTAAAGAAAATAGAAGAGTATGAGGCAATATTGGCTGACAGACAAAAAGTTCTTGATATTATAAAGGGTGAACTTCTTGAGGATAAAGAAAAATACGGTGATGACAGGCGTACTCAAATAGTTCCGGAACAGGGAGAAGTTACTATAGAAGATTTAACTCCCAATACGCCTATGGCAGTATTCATAACTCATCAAGGATACTTAAAGAGAATTTCTTTGGATACATTTGAACGTCAAAATCGTGCAACAAGAGGCAAAGCCGGCATAAAAACCAAAGAAGATGATGATATTCAACATTTCTTTACAGCAATGATGCATGATAAAGTGTTGTTCTTCTCTTCAAAAGGTATAGTGTATAGCTTAAATGTTTATGACTTCCCGGAAGGCGGACGTCAATCAAAAGGACTTCCTATTGTAAATGTTCTTCCTATAGAACAAGGTGAACAAATAACGGCAGTTGTTCCGGTAAGCAGTTTCTCACATGATTTAAACCTAATAATGCTTACACAAAAAGGTTATATAAAGAGAATAGAACTTGATAATTTTGCATCAATAAGAAGAAGCGGTATTATTGCAATCTCATTAGAAGAAAATGACAGATTGAATTGGGTAAAACTTGCCAGAGGAAATGACGAAATAATAATCGGTACATCTTGCGGTATGGCAATAAGGTTCCCGATAGAAGATTTAAGACCATTAGGCAGAAGTGCTCGCGGAGTTACATCAATGAAATTGAGGAGTGCTGATACGATAATAGGTTGTGATATAGTACCAAAGAATTATGATGCGGATTTATTAGTAGTTACATCGGACGGATTTGGCAAACGAACGAAGCTTTCGGAATTCCGTACTCAAAACAGAGGCGGAATAGGTCTTATTGCAACTAAATTCAAATCAAATGCATCAAGATTGGTAGCTTTGACAATAGTAGAGGAAAAAGATGAAATTATGCTTGTAACTGCAAACGGTATAGTAACAAGAATAAAAGCAGGAGATATATCTTGTCAGGGAAGACCTGCAACTGGCGTAAGAGCACAGAACCTAGTAGATAATGATACTGTTGTTTCTGTGAACAAAATAGTAAATACCGATAATGATGAAGACGGCTCAGAAACGTTATCCGGTTGTACACAGGAAGAAATGAGTATTGGTGAACAGACATCATTGATTGATAATGAACTAAATACAGAAGAATAAAGTGTTACAAAAAGGGGTTATTTTACCCTAAATTATTTAGGAGGAAGTATGAAAAAAATAGTTTTGACCGTTGCATTAATCGGTTTAACAACAATCGGAGTAAATGCGGAATTTATCGGAGGTTTCATATACAATAATATGACAACGCCCGGTGGCGGTTATACATCAGTTGCCGCATCAAAACAAGGTACTGCGGTTTGTAAAAATATATTCTATATAGTATCTACCGGTGATTGTTCGGTAAAAGCAGCCATGAAAAATGGCGGAATTCGTTCTCTGGCCGGATATGACGTTCAAAGAGAAAATATTCTCGGAGTTCAAACAATTACTACAAAAGCTTGGGGTAACTAATTTAGAAAAGTGTAAAAAAGGTGTCTGCATTTAGCAGACACTTTTTTTATTATATTGATTTTATTGTTACGCATATTTTGGAAAAAGATTCTTTGAATCATCCTGTATCATTTCTTTTGCCTTATGCATACCGGTTGCAATGTATTCGTATTTGGAATAAAGGTCTAAATTTTTCTTTTCAAATTTTTTGAGTGTCATTCCTTTTTTTTATTTTAAAATCCGGAAATAAATTGATTTTTTTTACTTCATCTTTGTCAATTTTTCCGTTATGGTTAGTGTCATATTTTCCAAAAACTTCTTCAATTGATAAAATTTGTGTACTGTAACTCATAAAACTTCTCCTTTTTTATATATAAAGTATTTCTATCTTCAATAATTGCCTAAATGCAGTTTAAACAAAATTGTCTAATTTAATTCAAAAGCTTAGTATTCTTAGATTTATAAGGATTAAAATTCGTTTTTACAATTCTTTACAATAGGAAATTTATATTAAGTTTTGGGGTAATATTTAAGAATAGGAGAGGAATTTATGAGTAATTTAAACATTTATTTAGACAAAGATATTGATACAGAGCTTATAAAAACAAAGAAAATTGCAATAATCGGTTTTGGTTCACAAGGTTACGGACAAGGATTAAATCTTGTAGATTCCGGTTGTGATGTTGTATTCGGACTTCGTGAAGGCGGAGCTTCATGGCAAAAGGCAAAAGATTACGGATTAAAAATTATGCCTATATCTGATGCGGTAAAATATGCTGATATTATTCAAATACTTATTCCTGATGAAGTTCAAGCAAAAGTTTATAAATCAGAGATTGAACCGTATTTGAAAGAAGGTCAATATTTAATGTTTTCACACGGTTTTAATATTCATTACGGTTATATAAAAGCGCCGCAAAACGTAAATGTAATAATGGCAGCCCCAAAAGCTCCGGGACACACTGTAAGGAGTGAGTATGTAAAAGGAGCAGGTGTTCCTTCTTTGATAGCGGTACAAAATGATGTTTCCGGTGATTCAAAAGCAATAGCATTATCTTATGCTTCAGCTATCGGCTCCGGAAAAACAGGTATAATTCAAACAACATTTAAAGAAGAAACAGAAACGGATTTATTTGGTGAACAAGCTGTTTTATGCGGCGGTATAGATTATTTGATAAAAGCAGGTTTTGAAACTTTAACGGAGGCGGGATATTCTCCTTATATGGCATATTTTGAAGTTTGCCATGAATTAAAACTTATTGTGGATTTAATTTATGAAGGCGGAATTGAGGATATGCACTATTCGGTATCTAATAATGCGGAATTCGGAGATTATGTAAGCGGAGAAAAAGTTATTAATAGCAGTTCAAAAGAAGGAATGAAAGAAATCCTAAAAAATATTCAAAACGGTTCTTACGCAAAAATATTTATGTCAGAAATGAGTAATGGCGGCTCAAAATTCAAAGCGTTAAGAGAAAAATCAAAATTACATGAAATAGAAAAAATAGGTTCAGAAATTAGGTCTTCTTTTATGTGGAACAGAGATAAAAAACTTATTGATAGGGCAAAAAATTAGGGCATATATATGATAGACAGATATTCAAGAGCGGAAATAAAAAAAATCTGGGATTTGGAAGAAAAGTTTAACTACTATTTAAAGGTAGAACTTGCGGTTTGTGAAGCTTACGCACAATTGGGAGAAATTCCTGATAAAAATTTGGCGGAAATAAAAGAAAAAGCTGCTTTTAGTATTCAAAAAATAAATGAAATTGAAGAGGAAGTTCGTCATGATGTAATAGCTTTTTTAACAGCGGTAAATGAATCGGTCGGAGAAGAAAATGCCAAATATATTCATATGGGATTAACCAGTTCTGATGTTATAGATACGGCATTTGCACTTCAAATTTGTGATTCTTCACGGATTATATTAAAAGATTTAGAAGATATAATTTCTATATTAAAAGATATGTCTTTCAAATATATGGACACTGTTTGTATAGGCCGCTCTCATGGAGTGCATGCTGAAGTTACAACCTTTGGTTTTAAATTATTAAATTGGCTTGATTGTATAGAGCGTGCAAAAGAAAGTTTTAAATATGCACTAAAAGAAGTTTGTGTCGGTCAAATGTCAGGGCCGGTAGGTACATACAGTAATATAAGTCCGGAGGTTGAAAAAAGAGCTTGTGAACATCTCGGATTAAATCCGGCAAAAATATCAACACAAATTATTTCACGTGACAGACATGCAAAATTAATGTCATCTCTAAGTATAATAGCTTCTTTAATTGAACAATTTGCTACAGAAATAAGACATTTACAAAAAACAGAAGTTCGTGAAGCAGAAGAAGGATTCGGAAAACATCAAAAGGGCTCATCTGCAATGCCTCACAAAAAAAATCCGGTATTATGTGAAAATTTATGCGGCTTAGCAAGAGTAATACGTGCAAATATGGTTGTGTCTTACGAAAATATTAATCTGTGGCATGAACGTGATATTTCTCACAGTTCCGCAGAAAGAATAATTTTTCCGGATAGTTTTATTCTGCTTGATTTTATGCTTGCAAGGTTTGCGAATGTCATGAAGAATCTTGTTGTTCATAAAGAAAATATGATTAAAAATGCCAGCTTATACGGCGGAGTTGTTTATTCGCAAAAAGTAATGTTAAAGCTTACAGAAAAAGGATATACAAGAGAGCAAGCTTATGCAATTGTCCAAAAACATGCACTTAATGCACTTAGCGGAAGTAACTTTCGTGAAGAACTATATTCAGATAAAGATGTAACATCAAAATTAACACAAGAAGAATTAGAAGCTTGTTTTAGCGAAAAAGATTACTTAAAAAATATAAGTGTTGTTTTTAAAAGATTTAAATAATGTGAATACTGTATTCAAAAATTTTAAATAGTTTGTATAATAAAAACATGAAAAAGTTTTTATTAATAATCGCAGTTTTGTTAACAGTTCCGTTTTGCTTGGCAGCAGAGCGTCCCCGTTGGGTAGGACAGCCGATATATGTTTATATTCCGGAAAACGGGATGATGTCATCACTTATGAAACAAGCTTTTTCAACTTGGCAGAATACTTCTAATTCACTTGTCAGATTTAAGTTTGTATCTTCACCCAGTAATGCAAATATAGAAGTAGAATTTGTGGATTTTGTAAATTGCGGTGACGGTAATGCAGTTGGTTGTACTGAGATGACAATGAGGGCAGGAGAATATTATAAGGCATATGTTACAATAGGAACAAAAGAATACAGGCGAGATTATGCCGGCGGAAGGTATTCAAGGAAGCTAGTTACAAGAACGAAGGATCATATATATGGTGTAATGTTGCATGAAGCCGGACACGCAATAGGTTTAGAACATTCTGAGAGTAAGGACAGTATAATGTATCCTTATGATTTGGAATCAATGCAGTATCTTACCAAAAAAGACATGGAAATTTTATATAAAAAATATCACTAGCAAATAAAAAATTTACCGGTTTTTATCTAAAAAAAGGAGAATGATAATGAATATATTACCGGTAAATCAAAATTTTGGTTCAAAGCAAAAAGTGGTTCGCAAACTTATACCTTTATCTGAGTTCAAAGGTCCAATCTTGGAATTAAATGCAAGCGACAACGAAAAAATAATGAGATTAAGAAAAGAGATAGCTTCTATGGAAGTAAAGAGATATATTAAAACACAAGAAGCTCAAAAATATTCAAAAACAATTGATTCTAAAAAATATTATACAAAATTATTAGATACAATGGATAAAAAAATAGACGAATTGAATACAATGGTAAGAGATATAAAAATAGCCAGATATAAAATCCAGCAGAATATTTTAAATAAATAAATCCGAAAAAAGAAAAATAGAAATTTAAATAATTTGCATTTAAAATATGTTTATTTTATTATAGATTTATACGCCGACTATAGAGAATGTGTTAAATTCACATTCTATTTTAAATAGGTTAAAATAATAATTATAAAACATAGATATAAAGGACAAAAACGATGGGAATTAAAGGTAAAAATGACAAAATGGTAGTACTTGCATGTGAAGATTGCAAGGAAAGAAATTACACAACAGTAAAGAATAAAAAGAACATAAAGGACAGATTAGAGCTTTCAAAATATTGTCCGACTTGTAAGAAACACACAACACACAAAGAAACTAAGTAAGCAGCAAAGCTAT
>CAJOPY010000177.1 GCA_905236505.1 Candidatus Gastranaerophilales bacterium | reverse complement strand
GGATTGCTTCATAAAGGCAGAGGAAAAATAGAAACCAAGTGGTTAAAAGATGCCGTAGATAAGTGCGAATGTATAACAGAACCTTGTTTTAAGGCTTGTTCTTGGGTTAAAAAGAATTGTTATAACAAAGTAGTTGATTTTTTTCATAAAAAATCATAGTTATAACTAAAAAAGAAATTCGCAGGCGGATTTTGCAACAGCAAAATCCGCCTCATTATTAGTTTACGATTTATATTTTGTCAAATCCTGTGTACTTTCTCAAAACTTCCGGAATAATAATAGTTCCGTCTTCTTGTTGGAAATTTTCAACAATTGCAGCAAACGTTCTTCCGACTGCTAATCCGGAACCGTTAAGTGTATGAACAAATCTTATTTTCCCGTCTTTATCACGATATCTTATATTTGCCCTTCTTGCTTGATAATCTCCGAAATTTGAACAGCTTGAAATCTCTTTATATGTATTATAAGAAGGAAGCCAAACTTCCAAATCGTAGCATTTATTAGCGCTAAAACCAATATCGGCTGTGCACAAAGAAACTCTTCTGTATGGTAAATTCAAAAGTTCCAAACATTTTTCGGCATTTTGAGTTAATTTTTCGTGTTCATCCTTGCTTGTTTCCGGAGTTGTAAGTTTTACCATTTCTACTTTATTAAATTGGTGGACGCGAATTAATCCTCTTGTGTCTTTACCGGCAGAACCCGCTTCTCTTCTGAAACAAGGTGTGTATGCTGTCATATATTTAGGCAGATCATCTTCGTTTAATATTTCGCCCGAATAAATATTTGTGACAGGAACTTCAGCTGTCGGAATGAGATATAAATCTTCATCAACACACTTGTACATATCTTCTGCAAATTTGGGAAGTTGTCCTGTTCCGGTCATAGTAGCGGCATTTGCCATAAATGGAGGTAAAATTTCTTCATATCCGTGTTTTTCTGTATGCAAATCCAAGAAAAATTGTATTATAGCTCTTTCAAGTCTTGCACCTTTACCTCTATATAGTGTAAATCTTGATTGAGAAAGTTTTACGCCTCTCTCAAAATCAACAATATTGTGCTGTTCGCATAAATCCCAGTGTGCTTTAGCTTCAAAATTAAATTTTGTAGGTTCACCCCAAGTTTTAACAGTCGGGTTATCATTTTCGGATTGTCCTATAGGAGTTGTTTCATCAGGAATGTTTGGTGTTCTTAATAGCAAATCTCTTTGGGTATTATCCAATTCAATTTGTTTTTCTTCCAATTCTTTAACTTTATCTCCCAAAGCTCTTATTTCTTCCTGAAGCGCATCGGTATTTTCACCGTTTTTTTTCATTAGCCCTATTTTCTGAGATTCGGTTTTTCTTTTTGCTCTAAGTTCATCTGCTTCTGTTTGAACTTTTCTTCGTTCCGAATCAATTTCCAAAATTTTGTCAATAGAAAGTTCGGGATTTCTTCTTTTTAAAAGTTCATTAATTTTGTCGGGATTTTCACGTATTAATTTTATATCAAGCATTTTGTAACCTTTCTTTTAAATTTATTCTTTTTCCTTAATTTGTTTTGCATTATTCAAATCAATGTCGCTTACTTTATTTTCTTTTTGAGCATCTTCAAGTTCCAGTTGTTTATTGATAACAATAGTTTGTATTACTTGAAAAATGTTGCTTGAAACAAGATACAAAAGAACTCCGGCCGGAATCGGAATAATAAAGAATGTAAAACCGAGCATCAGCGGCATGAACGTATTCATTGATTTTTGCATAGCAGCTTGTGCCGGATCTTGATTAGCATTTTTGTTCATAGACATCATGGCTTTTTGTGACATTACCATAGTAAGCATAAACAAAATGAGTAATCCGAAAACGTCCCAATGAAATTCAGATTTTACTTCTTTTGTAGGTACTGTTGAAACAAGCAATCCGTCTTTTCTTAAAAATGTTAAGCTTTCTGCTTCTTTTGTTTGAATATCAGTAACCGCAATCTCAGCTTTTTCTATTTGATCCAATTGACTGAATTTTAGATTTAAACTGTCTAAACTTATTTTAAAATCCGCAGGTTCTCCCGGAACCAGCTGACCTTGAACTTCAACTGCTTTATTTGGTTTTTCTATTTTAACATTCAAAAGTGGTTCTTTTTCATTTTTAAGATAAACCTTAGCTATTTTTCCTGTCATAAAACTGTCATATCTAGAAACACCAAAAATTCCGTCATTAGAAACACCGGCTGTAGTTTTCATTGTTGCATCAAGCCTGTTTATAAACAGGAACTGAGAATTACCCGCCATTTGTATAAATTGCGGACTCATCAATGTTGAATACAATAGTATAAATATCGGCATTTGAATAAGCAGCGGAAAACAGCCTGCCATAGGATTAAATTTATGTTCTTTATAAAATTCCATCATTTTTTGTTGCATTACTTGCGGGTTACTTTTATACCGTTCTTGTATTGCTTTCATTTTTGGCTGTAAAAGCTGCATTGTTCTCATAGAACGTTGTTGAGAAACTCCTAACGGCCACATTGCAGCTCTGACAATAACGGTAAGTAATATAATTCCTATACCGTATCCGCCTGCTAAAGATAACATTTTTAATACTTTGATAGTCAGTGTTGTAAAATCCATATTTTCTCTTCCCTAAATTTATTATACAAAGTGCATAATATGCACACTAAAAAAATACTTGAAATATAAATATAAGTCAATCGTAAGTTTACGTAAGATTAAAATTTGTATAATAATATAGAATATTAGTTTTTATTTGTGATAAAATCAAAATATGAAAAAACCAGAACTTTTAATGCCGGCAGGCAATGTGGAGAAACTTAAATATGCTATAAAATACGGTGCAGACGCAGTGTATTTAGGTGTTGTTGACTTTAGTCTTCGTGCGATGAGAAAAGGTGAACTTATTACAATGGAAAATTTGAAATCTGCAATAAGTACCGCACACGAAATGAATGCAAAAGCATATTTAACGTTAAATATATTCGGCTTTAATACTGATATAAAACTATTGGAATCATCTCTGGACAGGATTGTAGAATCTGAACCGGATGCACTTATAATAAGTGATCCGGGAATAGTTCGTTTAGCAAAAAAATATATGCCGAGTACTCCGATACATATATCAACCCAAGCAAATATATTAAATTATGAAGCTGTAAAATTTTGGCAAGATATCGGTGCAACAAGGTGCATACTTGCTCGTGAACTTCCGATAAAAGATGTTGCGGATATAAAACAAAAAGTGCCTGATATGGAACTGGAATGCTTTATTCATGGTGCACAGTGCGTATCTTTTTCCGGCAGATGCCTTTTGAGTGACTATATGACAAAAGGTGAAAGAAAAGCAAATTCCGGTAATTGTTCTCAGCCGTGCAGATGGAGTTATAAACTTTTGGAAGAAACCCGTCCGGGTGAGTATCAGGAAATAGTTCAAGATGATAAGGGTACTCATATATTGTCAACAAAAGATCTTTGCTTGGTAAAACATTTAAAAGAAATGTGTGAAGCAGGAATAGATTCATTTAAAGTTGAAGGCAGAACAAAAAGTTTATATTATGTATCAGCTGTGGCAAAAGCATACAGAGAAGCAATAGATTCAATATTTGTTAATCCGGAAAGTGATATGGAACCTTATTTTCAGGAACTCTTGAAAGTAGGAAACCGAGGTTATACAACAGGTTTTTATCTTGGTGACGGTTATCCTTCAGACGGGTACAGTTATGATATTTCAAAAGGACTTGCAGGTGCGGATTTTCTTTGTGAGGTATGGGGAAAAGAAGACGGGTATTACAAAGTGAAAACAAAAAATAAATTTTATAAAAATGAAGATATAGAGATTATTACTCCATCTGAAAAATTTATTACCCAAGTAACAGAAATTAAGAACGCAAACGGAGAAGAACTTGAACTTGCAAATACTAATCAAGAGCTATTTGTAAAATTTAGTATTCCGCCAGTAGAATATGAGTGGGCGCTGGTAAGGACCGTCGGAATTAAAAACGGAGTAAATGAAATGGCAAAATGTTGCTGTTAGTGATTGAAAACGGAGAAAAAAGTGTTTATAAAACCGGACTATAATTTAAAGAATATATACGAAATTGATTTTAATGAATTAAAACGAATCGGGATAAAGTGTATAATGTTTGATTTAGATTCAACAGTAATGGTTTCCAAATCCGGAACATTTTTACCGAAAACGTTATCTTGGTTTAATTCATTTATAAATGATTTTGAAGTTGCAATAATTTCTAATAATCATAACAGAGAATATATAGAACTTGCTTGTAAAAATGCACCTTGCAAAGTTATAGGAAAAGCTCATAAACCTAATCCTAAAATTGCCAAAGAATATTTAAATTCAATAGGTATTGAACCGATTAATGCAGTTATGGTGGGGGATAGACCATTGACAGATATTCTTGTGGGAAAAAGATTGGGGTGTAAGACAATTTTAGTCGGTTCAATTAATGAAAAAGAAAATTTACTGACAAAATTTGTTCGTGCGCTTGAAAGAAGCACAATAAGAAAATAAGACAAATGTATTATGCGTTTTATTTATGATAGGATATTTAAAAAAGTTTAAAAGGGAGTCTGATTAATGAAATTGGTAATAATTGCCGGAGGAAAAGGTACAAGACTTGGGCTGAAAGATATACCTAAACCAATGGTAAAAATAGGAGATAAACCTCTTTTAGAACATCAAATTGAATTGGCTAAAAGGTACGGAATAAAAGAAATTTATATTCTATCCGGACACTTGGCAAATGTAATAAAAGATTATTTCGGTGACGGTTCTAAGTTCGGGGTTAAAATTCATCATATAACAGAGCCGTATCCGCTAGGTACAGCAGGATGCGTAAAACTTCTTGAAGGTAAGATTGATGAACGTTTCTTGGTTTTTTACGGCGATGTTGTAATGGATTATGATATAAAAACTTTTATAGAATTTGACAGTAACTATAAATCAATAGGAACAGCAATTGTACATCCGAATGACCACCCGTATGACAGTGATTTGTTAGAACTTGATTCAAATAACAAAGTCATAAAAGTTTTACCAAAACCTCATCAAGACGGAGAATATTATCAGAATTTGGTTAATGCTGCAGTTTATATATTTTCTCCTAAAATATTTGATTATATAAAATCGGATATTTCTCAAGATTTCGGAAAAGATATTTTCCCCGAGCTTATAAGAAACAATGAAACTTTAATAGGTTATAAAACTCCGGAATATATCAAAGATATGGGAACGGCTGAACGATTTGAAGCAGTAAAACGTGATTTTTTGTCAGGAAAAGTCGCAAAGCTAAATAAACAAAATAAACGTCCATGTATCTTTTTGGATAGAGACGGAGTTATAAATAAAAATATGGATACACATCCGACTACAGATGGATTTGAATTGCTTAGTGGTGTATCAGACGCAATAAAAGCAATAAACAAAAGTGAATATCTTTCTGTTGTTGTAACAAATCAGCCGATGATTGCAAAAGGATTTGTTACACAAGGTGAAGTAGAAAATACTCATAAAAAAATGGAAACTATTTTAGGTGAAAATCATGCATACTTAAACGGAATATATTATTGTCCGCATCATCCTGACAGAGGCTTTGAAGGTGAGATAAAAGAGTTGAAAACAGAATGCGATTGCAGAAAACCAAAGCCAGGCATGCTAATAAAAGCGGCAAAAGATATGAATATAGATTTAGAAAAATCTTGGATGGTAGGAGATAGCAAGCGTGACATAGAAGCCGGCAAAAATGCAGGATGTAAAACTATATCAATACAAAAAGATTTAGGTGCGGATTTTATTGCAGAAAATTTAGAAGAAGCTGTAAATACAATTTTAAAAGGAGAATATAATGAGTAAAAATATTTTAATTACCGGCGGAGCCGGATTTATCGGAAGTCATTTGAGTGATGCGCTTTTAGAATTAGGTCACAAAGTTACTGTTTATGATAATTTGTCGCTCGGAAGAATAAGTAATATAGAAAATGCGATGAAAAATCCGAATTTTACATTTGTAAAAGGTGATATTTTGGATAAAGAAGCTTTGCATAATGTTTTTAAACTTAATTCTTATGATACGGTATTTCATATGGCAGCAAACTCTGATATAGCAAAAAGTCATGCAAATCCAAATGTTGATTTTGATAATACGTTAACAACAACATATAATGTTCTTTTGGCAATGAAAGAGTTTGGGATAAAAAATATTGTTTTTGCATCAACTTCAGCAATATACGGTGATACAGGGGTTTCTGTTACAGAGAATTACGGTCCGCTATTTCCTATATCACACTATGGTGCATCAAAACTTGCATCAGAAGCTTATATTTCAAGCTTTTGTGAAAATTACGGAATGAAAGCTTGGATTACCCGTTTCCCGAATGTTGTCGGTGAAAGAGCAACTCACGGAGCTATTTATGATTTTATAAATAAACTGAGAAAAAACAGTAAGGAACTGGAAGTTTTGGGTGACGGAACACAAATCAAGCCATATTTATATGTAAAAGATTTAGTAGAAGCTATTTTGCTTGT
>CAJOPY010000176.1 GCA_905236505.1 Candidatus Gastranaerophilales bacterium | reverse complement strand
GGATCCAAAGCCATATCCTTTAATAATAAGCTTTAAGGCATCAAGTCCGTTTGCACAACCAATACAGTGTTTAACTCCGCAATATTCCGCAAATTCTTTTTCAAATTGTTCATCTTTTTTCCCCAAAAGATACCAGCCGCTATCAATTACATCTTTTATTGCATTGTCAATTTCTTTTCTAAATCTTTCATTTATCTTATGTAAATCTAAAAATTTAATCACGTTTTTCCCCTTATAAAATTTATGTAGGATTTTTCAATTATTTTATTAATATATTCTGTTTTGAAATGTAAGTTGTGTTTGGCGGAACATCTTTTGTAACTACACTTCCTGCTGCAATCATTGCATTCTCGCCTATGGTTATTCCCGGTAAAATAGTTGAATTAGAACCGATTGAAGCGCCTGTTTTTATAACAGTTTTTAAAAATTCATTCGGATATTGTTTTGAGCGTGGATATAAATCGTTGCAAAACGCAACATTTGGCCCTATAAATACATTGTCTTCTATTATTATTCCGTCATAAATGCTAACACCGTTTTTGACTGTAACATTATCGCCAATTGTAACATCGTTTTCTATAAAACAATTTGAGCAAATATTACAATTTTTTCCGATTTTTGCGTTTGGTAAAACAACGCAATATTGCCATATATTTGTATTTTCACCAATACTGACGGTTTGAACATCGGATAGAGGATGTATCATTTTCTTACCTCTTTTATAAAATCATCATAATTTCTTATGTATTCTTTTTCATCATATTTTGTATTTGTTAAAACTAAGAGTATTGCATTATATGAAAAATCGTACATCTCTTTCCAAGTCATTTTGTCTAAGTATAATGCTTTATGCGGGGTATTTAATTCTACAATTTCTTGTGTTTTACCGTCATCAATCTTGATGCGGCAGCTTCCTGATATAGCAATAAGTATAAATTCAGAGTTCCGATTTGCATGACTTCCTCTAACAATTCCGGGAACAGTATCAAAGATATAAAAACTTCGTTTTACATCAAACGGACAATTATTGCCCTTTTCAAATGAAATAAGGTGTCCCCTTTCATCTCCGAAAACCTTCATATCAATTAATCTATAGTTCATACTCTTAAACCTTAAAAATCCACTTTACTATTATACATCAAATATATTAGTTTTAATATTTATTCTTTCGGAAATTCATGATTCCAATTTACGCCGTCTTTAATCTTCTTGGCGGGTGTTCCGGCATATATTGAATTCGGGTCGGTGCAATCTTTTGATACTATACTGTTTGCTCCGATTATGCAGTCATTTGCTATCTTAACTCCCTTCATTACGGTAACGTTTGTTGTCATCCAAACGTGGTCACCTATTTCAACATCAGCTCCTCTGTTAATCGCCTGTCCTGTTTCTAAATCAATTATAGGGTGAGCATCAGATGATTGAACGATAACATTCGGTCCCATCATACAATTATCACCTATTTTTATGTGCAAATTCGGCTCTCTGTAGTTCAATATTCTGCAATTTGTGTTCGGAAGAAGATCGTGTCCAATCTCTATTGTTCCGTTTTTAGACATGGCTGATATATACATTTGTCTAAGTTTTGTTCTTGAGGATTTAAAAATAACTTTTGCGTCGTCTGATAATTCCATAAACGAGTTTCTAAACCTTACAACTGGCTCATGTAAAATTACCTGAGCATTATGCCCGTGAAACTTGATTCTTAATCCTCTTATCCAAAAAACTCTGCGCTTTTTACCGTTTTTGTCTATTTTATAAATTCTATTTCCAAACATAATCCCCTCAATGTTTATTATATAATCTTATATTCATACCCAAAAGTCTTAATTTTACGCAATCTGAATATTCTTCTAAAGAAAAAATATAATCATACCATTTATATCTGATTTTTTTCCACGCTTTTTTATCTTCTTTATACAATGGACTTTCTTTAAATTGTCCGCATGATAATGAGCCAACATGGTATATTTTTTGTCCTTTTATCAAATAACTGTCATATTTTGCCTTTTTAATCTGTCTGAAAATATAATTATCACCATACCAAATTTTTAATTCATCAGGGATAGGTTTG
>CAJOPY010000175.1 GCA_905236505.1 Candidatus Gastranaerophilales bacterium | reverse complement strand
TTGCTGTATTAAATGCATTAAAGAAAATGGATAAATCAATCACGCTTCAGGAATTGAACGAAAAATTAACAAAACAAGTTGCTGAACCGGATATTCCTGATGCAAATGACGACATAGATGAATAAATTATTGAAAATTCAAAGTGGAATTCAGATGTTTTATTTGTCGTTTCATGTCATCAGCTTTTGCTGTTAAATTTTCTTTTTCGTATATTTGCATTGCTATATTATATTTTTCTTCAGCTTCTTTTTTGTATGAAGAATCATTATATCCTGACATAAGCTGCAAGGTTTGTGCAAGAAGCACATATGCTTCCGGTTTTTGCGGATTAACTATGGTTGCTTGTTCAAAAGCTTCTTTTGATTCAATTATTTTACCTTCCATATTATATTTATATCCTTCCAAAATGCACATGGGATAAGCGAAGTAATTTTGTTTATCAAATATTTTTAGTTCAAGCAAAAAACATACTTCCCAAAGGTTTCTTTCTTCATAAATATCGGTGTATTTAAAATGAGAAATAAAGTACTTTGGAAATGCTGAAGGAATTTTATTTAAAATTTCATTTTCTTTCTCTATTTTGCCGGCAAGACCGTATATATTGGCTTCTTTTAGCATTTTTATAGGATTATTACTGTCAATCATTTCTATTACAGAAAGAAGGTTTAAACCTTTTGAAAGTTCATCTTCTGCTATGCATTTAGCAGTTTCAGTAAGAATGAATTGAATAGCACGATATTTGTTACCTTCAAACATGTTCAATACATAACTCTGCGCAATTTCATATTGCTTAAGATACAAGTATGATAAAAATTTTACCCTTTTACACTCAAAAGTATCAGTTAGATAATCAATACATTTATCAGCATCCGTTATTGCTTCTGTGTAGTTTGAAATGTCATAATTTAAAAACATTCGTTCGTAATATGAAGACAATTTATCTTCAAAGTGCGATATAACATAAGTAAAATCTGAATATGCTTCTTCATTCATAAGAAGCTTTTTACATAGTTGTCCTCTTTTTAAATATGTACTATTTAAACGATAATTTTTTCTTATTAATGAATTTAATTTTTGAAGAGCAATATCATACTCTTTTCTTCGTATATCTCCGTCAACGGATTTAAATATAAAAAAATTCTTTATGTTTTCGTACATAATAAATATTTACCACAAAATATTAATAAAAACGACTAAACAACTTACTATATTACTTTAAGCACCTGTTTAATTTCTCTTACAGCAGAGTTTAATTCCGAATCAGTTTTAATTCTTTTTGCAACTTGTTCGTAAGCGTATAAAGCCGTAGAATGTTTTTTATTAAAATAAATGCCGATATTTTCAAAACTTTGATTCGTAAGTTCTCTTGATAAATATATAGCAGTTTGCCTTGCTGTAGCAACTTTTTGACTTCTTGCGGTTCCTCTTATATCATTTACATCTATTTCATAATACTTTGATGTAACATCAGTTATTTTTTCAAAAGTTAATTCTTCCGCATCTCCGCACTTCAAAATTTCTTTAGCTAAAGATAACGTTAATTTTGAATTATTCATTTCGGCATATGCGCAAACCCTTGTAAACGCGCCTTCCAATTCTCGTATATTATTTGAATAATGAGTTGCAATGTACTTTAATACCGCTTCTTCATACTCAATTCCGTTATCATTTGCCAATCTTTTTACTATTTCATATCGTACATCATAATCAGGAGGCAGAAGTTCAACCATCAAACCCATTTCAAACCTTGTACACAAAGCTTTTGTTAGCTTAGGAATTTCTTTAGGAATTCTGTCTGACGTAATTACAATTTGCTTTCCTCTGTCTTTTAATGTATCAAAAGTTTGTTGTAATTTTTCCATTGTCTTTTCTTTTGACTCTATAAACTGAATATCATCAAGTAAAATTATGTCCACATTAGTATATTTTTTATAAAACTTTGACATGTTTTCAATTGATTTATCGGATTTTCGGCTGTTCGATATAAAATCATTTATATAATCGTCTGTTTTTGTGTATTTAACTTTTAACTTCGGATTATTAAAAATAGTATAGTGCCCTATTGCTTGCATAAGATGTGTTTTTCCGAGTCCTGAACCTCCGTATATAAATAGAGGATTATATTTTACTGCCGGATTTTTTGCCACTGCCATACAAGCATCATGCGCAAATTTATTTGATTTTCCTACTACAAAATTTTCAAATTTATACTTTAGATTTAAGTTTGAAGCTGATTGCATATAACTCAAATTTTCCATAGCTAATTCTTTTTGTTGTAATTCAGCCTCTTTTCTGTGAATTTTTTCTATTTCTTTTTTTAATTTTTTTGCTTCATTTGTATCATAAATAATATTAAATACATTGCCGTCCGAATTTAAACAACGATTTAATATTGAATTCATTTGTGTCATATGGTTTTTACGAAGCCAATCTCTTGCCATCGCTTGTCCTGTCACAACAGTAAGAACACCGTTATCATATCCGGAAAATTCCAACGAAAATACCCAAGGGTGAACACTTTCAGGAAGCGACTTTGTTAACTCCTCTTTTATTTTCTCCCAAGAACACTTTAATTCATTAATTTCCATATATAAGACTCGTGATTAGTTGATTAAAAAGGCGACACCCGGATTCGAACCGGGGGTAAAAGCTTTGCAGGCTTCTGCCTTACCACTTGGCCATGTCGCCTCACTTGATTTATAATAAAATAAAAATATTTGTTTTGCAAGACTTGCTTTATTAATAATTTAATAATCAAAATAGTACTTTTATACTTACCATACAAGCTTATTACCAAACAAAAAATGCTTTTAAAATACCGATAATGCCTGCTATTATCATATAAAAAATTGTTTCTTTTTTGCTTTTTACACTTAAAATAATTAAAAATAATACCAACAATAAGCCGATATAATCATTTTTTTCTGCTTTTATTAGATTTATTATAACCGCAGTTAATAGCGCACATCCAATAGGCTTTAATGTTGTTATCCAAGATTTTATAAAAAAAGAATCCTTGTATTTATTAAGCATTTTTGATAAAAATATTACTAAAAAAAATGAAGGTAACATCTCAGACAAAGTTGCTACTATTGACCCCATTATTCCGGCAGTTTTTAATCCTGCATATGTTGCTACATTTATCCCGACAGGTCCCGGTGTAATTGATGCTATTGCAATCATATGAGTAAGTTCATTTGGGGTATACCAATAGTAAATCAGAGATAAATGATATAAAAACGGAATCGTTGCATATCCCCCTCCAAACGAAAACATACCTATTTTGAAAAATTCATATATTAGAAGTAAATATATCATTCTGTCGTCCTTTCAAATAAATATTTGTAAAGAACGCCAAGTACAGAAAATATAATAATTGTACTTATGGGTGATAAGTTAAAAACGTATAAAGCTGTGAGTGAAAGCAAAAATATAATATAAAAAAACAGGTTTTTGTCAGAATGCTGCATCATTTCGCGTATTGTTAATAAAATTAATGCAATAACTGCACACCCAATTCCCCATAATAATCCCTGAATATATCGGTTATTAATAAAAGAACCTAAAATTGAAGCCAAACAAACTATTGTTAAAAACGGAACAAAAATAATACCTATCATTGCTATAAGAGCGCCGAATTTTCCCATAAGTCTGTATCCTATAAACATTGTCATATTTGCTGCCACAATTCCCGGAAGTGACTGGGATAAAGTATAAAACTCTATTACTTCATCATTCGTAAGTAACTTTCTTTTTTCCGTAAATTCATCTTGTATAATCGGCAAAATTACATATCCTCCTCCCAGAAGTATTGCCCCTATTTTTACGAAAATAAAAAATAATTTTAATAATGACATCTTAATATCCTACACTCAATCCTGCACATATATTAACAGATTGTCCGGTTAATCCTTTTGCTTCATCTGATATAAGATATTTTATAAAACCCGAAATTTCTCTCGGAGATACAAATCTCTTTTGAGGAATACATGATAAAATTTCATCTTTACTCCAATCGCCGTCTTCTGCGGAATTGTTACCCATTTGTGTATCTACCCAACCCGGATTTATAGTGTTAGCAGTAATTCCGTATTCTGCCAATTCAAGAGCTAACGCTTTTGTTCCGCCAATAAGAGCTGATTTTGATGCAGAATATATACTTGCACAAGTTTCTCCCATTACACCGCTTATTGAACCTATATTTATAATTCTTCCCCATTTTTTTTGTTTCATATAAGGAACAACTTTTGATGTAAGATAAAAAGGAACCTCTGTATTAACTCTTATAATACGGGATATTTGCTCAAAACTCATATTTTCAATTTCCGAATAAATATACTCACCGGCATTATTAATAAGAACATCTATACAATTAAATATAGCGTATTCACCTAATTTTTTAATATCCTCAGTTTTAGATAAATCCGCAATTATTCTGTTTTTATATTCTGATAATGCTGTTTCATCTCTTCCCGTACAAAAAACTTCATGCCCGCACTCCAAAAGTGTACGTGCAATATTTTGTCCTATACCCTTACTGGCTCCTGTAACAAGTATATTCATAACGACCCCTCTATGAATTATACCATAAATTTACATAATAAATGCACCGATGCCGCTATAACCTCTATAGCGGCACCAAACTTTTTATTTATTAATTAAAACTAACCCTTCTTATAGATATTGTGATTGATAAGCATAAAACGACATTGTATCCATTGCTGCACTTGGCTTGTTTTGAAGTCCGAATGCACTTGCTGCTTCACTTCTTAAACCTGCAAAATATGCCATTGCCTGACCGTCAATTGCACTCTGACTTAAAAGTTGTATCGCATTATTAAAAGCGGCATAATCCGTATCATAATCTCCGGTGGCTTGAATACCTATTTGTGCTAACAAACCTGCCCACGCAACCGATTGTTTTGCCTGATTTTGATTGTCAATTTGCTCCTTAACCTGCGCCGTATATTCTTCATACATTGCATTTTTAAGCTTTTTAATATCATCATTTGTACCGGTTGGCGTAACATTAAATTCATCAAAAGCTTCTTTTAGACGTGTTTCATTGCTTGGTACTCTGCCCAAGTATGAATAAATATTTGAACTTGTGTAAGAATATACTCCGTTTACAGTGAAATTCGACATAAACACACCTCTTATATGATATATAATGTATATCGGCATAATTTCTAAAAACTTTAGGCTTTTTTCAAAAATATTTACAAAAGTTTACAAAACAGGCTTAAAATACAGTAATATCAAGAAAAAGTTTTTATATATGGTATATATATTCGCCGGTATTTATGTTAAGTTTTGTAACAAACGACAACCTTTTTGAAATTTCATATTCTAAAAAAACTTTATATATATGTAAGACAAATTTAAGAGAGTTAAAACAAAAACAAAAAAAAATATTCAAAACATCTTGAAACTTTGCCGATAAAAATCAGCAAAGTAATGAGTGAGAATACTCTGATGCATGATTGGGTTATTCGGAGCATATCAATGCTTAGCCTGTAAAATACTTATAGGTTTAGGTAAATGCGCGCCTGTTACTTGATTTTGCATCCGAGAAATGAAAATGCGCCTAAAATAGGCAAAAGAGAGGTATTACTATGACAGTATTGAACCAATACAACATTAATGCAATGGCAACACAGATTTCAAGAGAATTTTATATAGATGACGACCGTCCGGATGATTCATCACACGTTTTGGTGGACGAAATGCGAATGTTTGCTATGGATTTAAAATCCAGAGTAACCTTTATTTCACGAGCCAAAAAATAAAAAAGATTTATTTAACCATCTTAATCTTACATAACTAATTTAATTCCCCAAAAACTTACTTATCTATTAGCGCCTGAAAATATCAGGCCTTTTTTTTTGCACAAAAATGCGGCACCAATCAGGTGCCGCATTTTATGAATTTCAATTTTAACCTCTGATACCGAGTTTTTTAACCAAAGATCTGTATCCTTCAAGATTTCTTTCTTTTAGGAATGATAAAAGTCTTTTTCTTTTACCAACCATCATTAAAAGACCTCTTTTTGTAGCAAAATCTTTTTTGTTAGATTTCATGTGTTCCGTAAGTTCAGAGATTTTCTGAGTAAGCATAGCAACTTGTACTTCTGCAGATCCTGTATCTTTGTCATTAGCACCATATTTTGCTATGATTTCTTGTTTGTTTTTTAAATTCATTTTTTATTCCTTTATATTTTTCCGATAAAAAAATTGCATCGACTTTCAACTTTTTTATCAGAACCGGCTTTAAAACCGATGTGAGTGACATATTGGCGTAAGCACTCTACAAAGCTTAATATAATACAATAGGTATCAAAAATCAAGTGTTATGTAAAAGCTTGTGTAAGAGCAAAATAGAAATTTCCTCTTTTTGAAAAACTTTCTAACAATTTAATTAACTATTGTGATGATGACGATAGAATAATTTATTAATAATTCTTTAAGTTCTCTTCCAAATATTTTTTATATTCATCTTTGAGTGATTTTGGTGCAAGGATTTTACATCCGGCACCCCATTTGAATACGTGCCAGATAATTTCTCTGCTTCCGCTTGCTTTGAATGTCAGTGTGTAACTTCCGTCTTTTTCAAATTTACCCTTTTGTGTCGGGTGAAAGTTAAATTTGCTCGCTTCTTCCGCTAAGTCGGGGGTAAATGATAATTTAACATCCAAAACTTCCCCATGATAAACACCAAATGACAGATTTGTATATGCTTGTAGGTCAAAATCACCTTTATCAAAACTCTTATCAGTTAATTTTAAGTCTTGGAATTTATGTAATAAATAGTTATAAATCCCGTCCCCCTTTGCTTTTTCTCTAGCTACAAGATAAATCTTTTCTCCGTAAATCATACCAAGAGGTTCAATCGTGCGTTTTTTGTCGTGATAAATTCCAGTGACAACTTTTGAATGCTGAACGGCATCTCTGATAACTTCCAAAGCCTCAATACTTATTTTATACTGCGGCATTTGGCGGACTGCGTAACCTTCGGTTTG
>CAJOPY010000174.1 GCA_905236505.1 Candidatus Gastranaerophilales bacterium | reverse complement strand
TCCGTTCTTTTATGTAAAAACATTTTTTTTGCATTTTTTGCCAGTATAGGATTTATTTTTGGATAAATTTTAACATTTTGTTACATTGAAAGATGCTAAGACTAAAACATAAGGCATTTGAGATATTAATCAATATTTTTTACTAACTGCCAAAGTAACCATCTCCCTTGAAAGACTCTCGCCAGCGGAGAGAATAGAACCTTGCAATAAAAGATTTGCATGCATTGCATAAATTCTAAGATATTATATAAATGCAGGTTTACAAACAAAATTTTACTTTTAATTTATTATATCACCGTATTCTTCAGGATTATTGAGTAAATCATAATCTATCTCATTTTCATTATCTGCAATAGCAGCACAAACTACAGCATCTGATGTTACATTCAAAAGAGTCCTCATCATATCCGTAATTCTTTCTATTGTAAATAAGAATGCAAAACCGGCAACCAATTGTTCCGGACTTAATCCCATTCCGTTTAATACCAATGCTATAGTAATCAAGCCTGCTCCCGGAATTCCTGCACAAGTTGATGAAGCTATAATAGCAAGAACAGCTATCTCAATAATTAAGAATGGTGTTAAAGCTATTCCGTAAGCCTGAGCAAGGAATATTACAGCAACGGTCTGAAGCAGAGCCGTGCCGTCCATATTTAATGTTGCTCCCAAAGGCAGCACAAAACTTGAAACCTTATGAGAAATTCCGCGTTTTTCACAACAAGCTATTGTTAACGGTAATGTAGCCGAAGAACTTGCAGTACCGAATGCAACCATCATTGCTTCTGCTATTGCCGCATATAACATTAAAACCGGCACTTTTGAAAATATCTTTAAAAATACAGGATATACTACAAAAAACTGAATTGCAAAGCCTATTGCCAAAACACCCAAATATTTTGAAATACTTGCAAAAATATCCACACCGAATGAAGAAACAGCAGTTGCAGTTAACGCAAATACACCGGGTGCCGCAAAGCACATAATCCAATCGGTTATTTTCATTGTTGCCGCAAAAATTGATTCAAAAAAACTTACAAAAGGTCTGTTTATTTCACCCACTTTTGCAAGAGCAATTGAAAACATTAATGCAAATACAATTATCGGAACCATATCGCCGCTTGCTATGGAAGATAGCGGATTTTTTGGTATAAAACCTAAGATTATATTTAACAAATTACCTTTCTGAGCTTCTATTGAAGCCGCAACGTGAGCTTGAATATCGCCTGCAACATCTTCTGTTATATATTGAGCAGCGCCTAATCCCGGCTGCATTATAAGAGCTAAGGCAGCACCTATAGAAACAGCAGCAACCGTAATAATTCCGTAATACAGAATCATTTTTGTTCCCAATTTGCCGATTTGTTTGCTGTCACCTACACTCGTGATACCGATTACAATTGCAGATATTACAAGCGGTATAACTATCATTTGTATAAGTCTTATAAATACTTGGCCTACAAAAGTTAATGTATTCATCAAAACTACATGTTGATGGCTGTGTAACCAAATTCCGACCAAAACACCGAGCACCAAACCGGCAAATATATGCCAATTTCGTTTTAATCCTAAACCGAGCGCAATTAAAACCTGCATATAAAACTTCATATATAAATCCTCGCTTGTATACTACTTAACCCATACATTTTACAATTTTTTAAATCAAATGTAAAGCAAATTCAACTTAAAAGTGTAGATTATAAATTATTAAGAAATGTTAAAATTACTATTTTTTATGAAATCGCAAAATAAAAAAATACTTTATATATATGTAAGATGATATAAGAGAGCTAAAATGGCAGCAGTACAAGGTTTATTTTCAAAAAATCACAAAAATCCTAAACAATATCTGAAAAATGCCGCTTCTACACAAAGCATTCACGGATATGGTGTAAACGGTAATAACTTTTTTAATAACGGATATTACGGATACGGCAATTTTGATATAGGTAGCTTGTTATCTATCGGAGAAACTCTTACTGACGGAATATCTGACCTTAGAGGAACACGTAATCGCAAAGAAAAATCCGCTACAGAGGAAGAACTAAAAGAAGCTCAAGATGCTATTACAAAAGTATACACTGACGCAGGTTATGAAAATCAAGAAGCTTTAGAAACTAAGATTAATGAAACACAACAAACAATAGATAGTTCAACTCTTGCTTTAAAAAGAATTGAAGATGATATTGCAACGAATGAAGAAGAGCTGAAAAAGCTTGAGG
>CAJOPY010000173.1 GCA_905236505.1 Candidatus Gastranaerophilales bacterium | reverse complement strand
TCCGTTTCACTTCAAAACTACTCGTAAAAGACTAAATTTCAATTATTTCAAAGAACTTTTAATCCGTTTTAATGGGACAGCAATGATAATTTATCGTAATCGTCTTTGATTAAATTATGCGACTTATTTAATCTGATTAATAAGGTAGCTGCTTCCTGAGACTCCTTAACTTTATCTTTTTTTAAAGTTTCTTTAAAGTCATATACATTAAAATCTTGTTTTTCTGCTATAGATATAATTTCAACAGCATCATCAATATATTCATCTATACATAAATAAGAATCAATTTTAATCTGCAAAAAAGCATCGATTCTGTCAATTAAGTCTTTATCATTATCTTCTTTAAGCCAATTACGTATGTCCTGTAATCTTGCTTGCAATTTTAATGCAAAAATTTTATTACCAGATACAGCCTCATTTACTGAACCGGATATTTTCTCTTCATTAGCCAACTCTACAATTTTATCCGAACATATACCTGAAAACTCTATAGCTATTCTTGATATATTCTTATTTTTCGCCCCGGAATTATTAAGCTGAATTTGTTCGTCTATTTTTTCGTTTATATATGCGACAATCTCATTGGAATCAGTTACATTTTCGCAGTTAATTATCATTCCGTTGCCATTACCAAGCATTTTTTCTGTTAATGATGTTATAACAGCAAACGCTATCTCTATTTCACCATCTAAGGTTTCAGCGGATAATGTTTTAGTAATGTTAATCCCTGTCAGCATTTCAAGCTGTGTAATTATTTCTTTTTTTTCAGCCGTGCTTGTCGCCTTATCATATCTTTTTCTAATAGTTGCGATAAGCTCAAGTATTTCATTTTTATTTTTCGATAAATCAAGCGGATAAGATTCGGCATTCTCCGATATTTTTGCACTTATTTCACTAATACTCATATTTTTATCTGAGTATAAGTCACTTAATTTTTGTTCAATACCGGAATTAATACTATCATAGAACTTTTTATATTCCGGATTATCTCCATGAAAGTATTGTTCAATTTTAATACTTGACGTTATATATTCAGCTAAATTAGGATAAGAATCGAGTATTGTTTGAATGTCAGTACCGCTTTCCAACATTCTTATTATATTTTTTTCAGCATCAATAACCTGGTTATTATCTTCTTCATTTGAGCTAAATGTATCTGTCTGAGCGTTTTCTTCAGGTGCAGCAGCAAACAAAAATGATACATCGTCACTACCCCCAGCCGACTGCTGAGGTTTAAGAATATAATTAGGATTATCCAAATTAGAACTGTTTACGCCGCCTGTTGAAGACATAACTATACTCTCTTACATTCTTATACAATACTGTAAAGTATTTTTTGAACATACGAATTTCAGCAATTAAAAAAATCTTTACATTATTAACAATCATGTAATAAAAAATACTTAAGTATTTTCTATATTTTATCTGAGCAAATTATTATTGTCGTAGTATTCAGTCCTGCTTCGCTGAAAACATTTATCAGGGCTTCCGTTTTCCAAAACATATTCTAATTCATCTACCAATTTTTCTCCGTTTAAAATTCCTTTTCCGAGACTGCTGTACTTATCTAAAGCATATATCGTTGCCGCAACTTCATCAACAGTATATTCCTTTGAATTCAAATCGTAATTAAAGCCGTCAAACCAAGGTTTGAAGAATTTTACATGATATTCATCCATTTCATAATAACTCAATTTTTTTCCCAAATTTTGATTCACCAGTTCTTCTGATTTATCCAAATACTCACGGTAATCAATTTTATTATCCCCGTTTTTATCAAATGTACATACTATATCCGCAGCGAGCTGCTTATAATCTTTATTCGGAACTTTTATGAACTTTGGAGCATTCCCAAGCTTGTCATCCTGAAATTTGCCGTTTTCATCTGCACAGGAAAACATTGCCCAAAACCATCTGTTGATAAATTCTCCTCTTTCTTTATTGCCGACAGGTTCAGCATTCACTACAAATACATCATCAGCGAATCTTTCATTCGGTTCCGTTACGTATTCCATTTTCGGAGAACGTTCAAAGGTATCTTTATCCAATGTCTGCATCTGTGCAGAAGTAGAAGGAGCAAACATCATTGCACTAATCAGCGCCGCCTTTCCTATAAATATAAAGAAAAATGCATACTTTATTTTTTCCATATCCAATTTGTTTTGAAGTTGCAAAGATAAAAAATTAAATACTTCTTCTGGAAATGAAATAAAAAAATTCAGAATTGTCCCTTTTAGTCTTGATAATTCATCATTTTTCCTTATTGACAGGGTTTGAGTTTCGCGGCGGGGAAGAATCGTGTTCCAAAGCACAG
>CAJOPY010000172.1 GCA_905236505.1 Candidatus Gastranaerophilales bacterium | reverse complement strand
GTCGGAATATCTTTGTACGGACTTTATCCTGATTTACCCCAAAAAATAAATTACAAACCTGAATTAAAACAGATTATAGGTTTAAAAGGCAGAATCACGAATATTCATGAAGTAAAAAAAGGTGAAGGCGTAAGTTACGCTCATACATTCATAGCAGAAAAGCCTGTAAAAGTTGCGACAATCCCAATAGGTTATGCAGACGGAGTTTCAAGAGGTTTGTCAAATAAAATATACGGAATTGTGAATGGGGAAAAAGTTCGTCAAATCGGTAATATAACGATGGACCAAATGATGTTTGATATATCAAATATTGATGCAAATGTAGGAGATGTTGTTACTTTGCTTGATGATAAAAATTTACCGCTTGATAATTGGGCGGAAATATTACATACTATAAATTATGAACTTACTTGCAGATTAAAAGTAAGACTTCCAAGAGTATATGTAAGATAGAAATTAAAATAGAAAGTGATGATTTATTTATGAAAAAGATATTAACTCTTTTAACAGTTTTATGCATAACAATTGGGGCTTTTGCATTTGATTATATTCCTAAAAATTCAGATCCTTTTGGTAATAAAATTAAAAATAACCAAAAAACAGAACAAGCAGCTCAGCCTGATATGAGAGAAATTAAAAACTTGACGGAATATTTCAGATACTTGCCGGCGGAAGTTCATCGTAATTGGATACCTTATAAAGCAAATACAAGCTATGAAGTAACCGTTCAGTTTAGGGTAAAACGTGACGGTACAATCACGGATACCAAAATTGTAAATTCAACTAATCAGAATGCTAATGCTTCTGTTCTGAATGCTGTTAAATCAGGAGCTCCGTATCAGCCTCTTCCGGCTTCATATCCCAACAAAGACGGAGTAACGGCTCAGGTTATTTTAGAGTATAGGAATTAATACGAATTAGGAATTAATCCAAACCAAGCCATTCCAAAAATTTAAATTTATCGGACTTTTGCGCTTGCTCCTCTTCTTTTGGAGTATTTATTATGACCAAAACTTCATCTTCACCGGACATTTTTAGATTATTTCTTGCAATTGCTTCCATGCCGGAAAGATTGGAGAAATTTTTTATATTATCTTTTAATTGATCGTTCAGAGCCATTGCGGCATCACGTGTTTTTGTTATTTGTATAATTTTTGCATTATAAGATATTATTTTTGAAATATTTAAAACAGCGCTTATAGTAATTTGAAACAAACATAATATTAAGACAACGGTCAGAAAAGAGTAATAAAAACCGCCATTTGAGGATTTAGGTTTTACTTTGCCGTTTACGATATTTTTTTCTGATATATGTTTTTTATTCGTTTCCATTTTAATTCCTAGAGTTTAAAACCTGTTGAAAAAGTAACACTTTCTGATTTATTACCGTTAGCGTAATAAGATTGAGCAACTCCTAACTCAAACTTTAGAGAATCAGCATATTTTTTTAATGTCGGAGTATAAACAATTGTAACTTCGTTTTTATTTTTATGTGATTGAACGTAGTTGGTAAATATGTTTTTTACGGTTAGTTTATCGGTAATATGCCACTCGGGAATTATTCTTAGCGTGCTCCACTGACTATCCTCAAGTTCTCTGTTTGAGGATTGTCTAACTGAAGTTTCAAAAGAGAACGGTTTTTTTTGAGCATCATACCTCAAAAAAAAAGCGGCAGTTGATTCTATTTGAGAGTAAGAAAGTTCTTCTGCCCACTTGGAACCGTATGTAAAACCTCCATTTTGAACGGCGACACTGTCAGTAAGCGGTAAAATATCACTCAGACTATTTCTGTTTACCATTGAACGAGCCAAAGCGCTCCGTGCGGTGTTCGTATTTGAAGTTATATTTAAGACCCCCACCGGCAGGGTCAACGTCCGCTGGGGGATGTTCACCTGAGGCCTTTCAACATTTTCGTCCAAATAAATAGTTTCTACTGGATTGTCATCGTATTCAACTTGCCCGTTCAATTTATATGTTTCTTTAACCTGTTCTTCGGCGTGAATAGGTAAAAGACCAAATATTATTATCATTATTGTAAAAATTATCCTTAACATACTTTTATTTTAGTTTAAAGTTATTGTTATTTCAAATGATTAATTTTTATTAAATAATCCAAATATTCAGAAAAATTGAAATAGACATATTTATATACTTCCTTGTAAAAAATTATCATGTTTATGCCCATTAAGAGAATGTTTTAAATTTATATGTTTACTATTATATACAATGCAATAAAAACAGGAGGTAACATGAAAAAAAGTTTTTTAGTATTAGTTTTAAGTTTTTTTCTTGCGGGTTCTTATGTTCAAGCAGAAGATTCAATTGCTGTTGTGGATTTACAAAAAATAGTAAGTAATTCATCTCAGGTGAAACTTCTAAAACAAGAACATGAAAGAAAATTAGATGAATTAAATAAAATTATAATTAATGCAAGAGGTGAAATTGCTAACGAAACTGACACAAATAAAATAATTAAAATAGAAGAAAAATATACAAATGAATTTAATACCAAAAAAGCATTATTAGAAAAAGACTATAATACACGACTTTCAGCTATAGAAAAAAGTATTATAGATGAAATTGCAAAAAAAGCTAAAAAAGATAATTATGATTACGTTTTTGCAAAAAGTGTTCTGTTATACGGAGGAAAAGACATTACCAATGAAATTAACATAAAATAAAAACACAAAAAATCGCCGAAACTAATTGTTGCCGGCGATTTTATTCGTAATTATATAACTATGCTACGTGTTTTGATTCTTTATCGTTAATGTAATTAGACTTAAATTCTGTCTTATTTGTTTTTTCTTTGGGCTTTGCATTTACTTTAGCACCAATCATATTTGCTACAGGAGTAATTGCGACCGGTGAAATATATCTGTATATTGCAGTAAATACTAACAGACTTGCAAATGCTTTAATACCTTTTGTTTTTTCTGATATAACTTTTAGTTGTTCTGCAGTATACGGTTTTCCTTCAGCTTTTGCCATTGCTTGTTTATATCTTTGCAAACCTGTATATCTGTATTCTTTATTTTTAACCCAATTATTAATTTTGTTGTTAACGTAATAACCAAGTGCAGTTGGTATAAAGAAACAAAGTATTTGGTTAATTGCTAATGTACGACGTTTATCGGTATCCAAATCTTTTTTGTTTAAAGTCTGTTGTACATATACACTACTTGTTATAAACGAACCGAGTGTCGCCATATGAGCAGTTAAGTCTCCCGGCAGGTTTGCAAGTTTACCCGAATGTTTATGAATTGCTTCGGATTCCATTATTTTTTGTCCGTAATGTTTTCCCAGCCATTTTACAAACCAAGATGCTTGTTTAGGATTTTTCTTTCCCCCTTTAAAAGATACTGATTGCTCTTTTTCATTTTTTAATAATTCTTCGTTTTTAACTGTTATTGAATTTTGGTTTAAGTTCGTATCTTGTTTTTTAGGAACTTTATCTATATGGAATATATTTTTCAAACTCCATGGAATTAATGCAATTGTTGTCACTGCTATAGGTATTCTAAACGCTAAATCAGGAAGCCAAGTAAGAAGTTTCATTTGACCTTCGTTTGCAAGTCCTGCTTCTACCATTGCATTATCTATCTTAGTTCCTAAAGCATCCTCTTTTGATGCATTATTTTGATACGAAACAAATTTGTATTCTTTTTCTTTCTTATCGTAACGCTTAGCACCTGTTCTTCTTGGTCTGTACTCTGCTGTTTCAAGTTCAGATGATACAAATATTTGGTCTAAGTCAAGTTTCCATGCTTTACCATCTTTTGATTTCCATTTGCGGAAATCTTTTACTATGTTTTTTTCCTTATCGGCGTATACCGAATTAATATCTAATTTGCCCCAATTATTTTCAGATGAATCTTTTATTAATTTTTCCAAATATTCATGGTCTAAATCTTTTAATAATATTTGAGTTCTTTCAAATCCTTCTTCTTCAACAACAATACCAAGTCTGTCCATTTTGATTGATTCATATAAGGATTTACCATTTTTTAATTTTACTTCATTGAACGACTTGCCTTTGTGAGCTAACCAATCTACATCCTTTATACCTAAAATTGTTTCAAAAGTCTTAGTTGAAACATCAGCAAGTTGCCTGAATTCAGGAAGCATTGCTACACCTTTTATGTCTTCAGAGAATTTATTTCCGTCAATATCTTTCCATAAATCCATATCCTGAATTCGTTTTCCGTTTTTATCAACTATAGATTTTAAATCTATATGCGGATTTAATCGTTTAAGAGTTTTAGCACTCATATCTTTTAATAATTCTTTCTTAGCGTAATCTGCACCATGCTTAAAAGGAAGTGTAAGAGGTGTTGTTAATAACAAACCTGCCAAACCTGATGCAAATGAATGCGATGCTGCGTATGCGTTATCTTGAGAACCTTCTTTGCTAGGCAATGACATAATTGTAAGCGGTCGTAGTATCATACAAACTACTGCTGCCAAACCTGCCTGTATGACAGGCTCAAATTTCGACTTACTTAATACCCAATTAAAAAAGGAGCCGTTCAAAAAACGGTCTCCTCTTTTCACCTCAGGCTTTGGTTCCTTCTTAATATCACCAATAAATTTTTTTGACGCTTTTATAATCTTTTTTGCATCTTCCGCTGATACCTTTTTCTTTCCTTCAAAAGAAATATTATCACCTTGATTACGCATTACAGCCGATAGTCCCGGCACTTGTAATTGCTCTGAGTAATTTTTTAATCTAAATTCTTCCGCCGATACACGATTTGTTGATTGTTGGTTCTGTACCAAAGAGTTTAGATTTTGCGTTGTATGAATCTTCATCATAGTTTCCAATCTAATAATGTCTTACACAATTATATTAAAACAAAGGAAAAAAAATTTTGCTACTTAGTTAAAAATTTGTTACAATTGGTATAATAGCTAACCGCTGTTATATAAATGAGGATTTTATACGAATGAAAAAACAGAAATTTTCATTAAGAATTGTAACAATTACACTTTTTCTCTTGTATTTTGGCATGCCAATTTCTTTTGCTTTTGACTTAGATGAAACCGTAGATGATGATATACGCAAAAATTACAATTCATCAAAACTTATACAGGATACAGGAATAGAAGATGATGAAAACTTACCTGAACTTCCGGCAAAGCTGAAAAATAACACGGTTAATTCCGATAAATCTTTAAAACCTAAAGAAAACCCTACGATTGCAAAGATTTCGTCCGCTTCGGTAAATGGAAATACAAAGATTTCAAAAGGAACATCTTTTGATGTTATAAGTACTCAAAAAATATCTGATTGGCAGAAAAAAGGAACTTCACTCAAGTTCAAAACCACTTCTCAGGCTGTAAAAAAGAAATATTCAATACCTGCAGGAACCGTGTTTACTGGAGAGATAATTGAGTCTCATCAGCCGCAGCTTTCATGTAACGGCGGTTTGGTTGTTATTAGAATTCACTCTATGAATTACAAAGGACAGACAATACCTTTAAATGCATATATAACAAAAGCAGACGAAAAAATGATATTTTTAAATAATATAAAAGGTGAAAGAACGTATTTAAAAACAATGTGGAAAAAGGGAAATTGGGGGCGTTCAATTTTTAATCAAATGTGCTCTTTGACCGTAAAACTCGGAGGAGAAAGCTCAACATTATTATTATCTCCATTCCCGTTTGCATACGGAGCGGTTTGTCTTGGTGCTAATACTTTAGTTTCCCCTATTACTGCATTTTTTAATAAAGGTAAACATGTTTCAATAAATTCCGGCAGTAAATTCAGAATAAAACTGCTTGAAGATAGTTATATTGATTAAAATTTCATGAATTTATATGCAATATAATCCCTGTGATTAAGAAGAAATGACTACATATTATTTAAATTTTGGGCTTTTTGTGTAGTCTTAAATTCTAATGATTATAACCTCTTAATCATTTATTATGATATAGAATCCTCATCGCTCAAACCTTCCCTTCTTTAATAAAATGTTTTAATTTTTTAAAGAAGGGTTTCTTTTTTAGTTTATTGGTATAATAAGATTATGGATAATTTGGACCAAATAAAAAAAGCCATAGAGGTAGAGGTTAAGTATAAGTATATAAACATAAACGGAAAAACAAAAAGTTTTTCTTCGTTTATTTGTTCTGAAATCAAAAAAGAGATAAAATTATCCAAAAATCCTAAGTGGAAAATTTTATTAGAGCATTTTGAAAGATATCAAACGGATTCTCTGTTTCAAAGAAAAAAATCATTGGAAAGACTTATTACTGTAATAAAGTCTGATATAGATAAAAAAGAAAATGAGAAAAATGGTAATTTAGCTCTTTCTCGTCAATCAGATGTTATGTATTTAAAAGGAGTAGGACCAAAGATTGCGTATTTGCTGAATAAGTTGGGAATTTATACTGTTTCGGATTTATTGTTTTATTTCCCGAGAAAATACGTGGATTATTCAACAAGAACAAAAATAAGAGATTTATCAGTCGGAGAAACAACAACCGTTTTCGGTACAATAAAATCTACTGAAGCATTTACAACAAAAAATAACTTGGGAGTAGTAAAAGTAAAAATCTCTGACGGAACCGGAAGCATAAATTTGAATTTTTTTGCGTCAAAATCAAATAAATATGCACTTGAAAAAATGAAACTCCAGTTTCCGAAAAATTCCTTAATAATGGTTTCCGGAACGGCAAAGATTAACACATATGACGGAATGTTTACACTGGATAAGCCAACATATTCTGTTTTGGCTGATTTTTCGGAAGAAAACGAAAAGGAAAATCTTAATTTGGGAAGAATAGTTCCTATATATCCGCTAAGCGAAAATCTTAATATAAAAGCGTTAAGGCGGATTATATTTAATGCGGTAAGTTTGTTTCAGAATGATATAGCTACAGTTTTGCCGGAATATATAATGAAAAAATATCATTTAATGGAAAAAAGCGAGGCTATTTTACAAATACATTTTCCTTCCGATAATGAAAAACTTCAGCAAGCAAGGTACTCTCTTTGTTTTGAAGAATTATTTTTAATACAGCTCAGACTTGCGCTGTTGAGAGAAGAAAATAACAAAAAATTATCGTCAGTTCCTCTTAAAATAGACAAAAACGGACTTGTTATGCGGTTTATAAATTCGCTTCCTTTTAAACTTACATCATCACAGCAAAAAGCAATAAATGAAATATTGAATGATTTAAATTCATCAAAGCCTATGCAAAGATTGCTTCAAGGGGATGTCGGAAGCGGAAAAACCGTTGTTGCAACAGTTATGCTTTTGGCTGCGGTAGAAAACGGATATCAAGCGGCGATAATGGCACCGACAGAAATATTAGCACAACAACATTACAATAATATGGTAAACTGGCTTGCGCCGTTGGGGATAAAGTGTGAATTGTTTTTGGGAAGTATAAGTAAAAAACAAAGAGAAAAATCCGAAATAAATTTAAGAAACGGTCAAGCAGATATTGCAATAGGTACACACGCTCTTATACAGGATAATATAGATTTTGCAAATTTAGGTGCTGTTGTTATAGATGAACAACATCGTTTTGGCGTAAAACAACGGCTTAAACTAAGGAAAAAATCTCAAAATCCTCAAATACTTACAATGACAGCAACTCCCATTCCGAGAACACTTGCAATTACTATGAACGGCGATTTAGATTTAACAGTTATAGATGAATTACCAAAAGGACGAAAACCGATTATTACCACAATGACAAATTCTCGTAAACAAATTACTGATTTAATAAAGAGAGAAGTAAACAGCGGACGACAGGCATATATAGTGTATCCTCTGATAGAAGAGAGTGAAATGCTTTCAGCAAAAGCTGCAACAATAGAAAAAGAGAGATGGCAAAATGATGTTTTTCCGGAATATAAAGTCGGTCTTTTGCACGGAAAGTTAAAAAATGCTGAAAAAGAAGAGGTAATGCAAAAATTTAAAAATAAAGAATATGATATTTTAGTTTCAACAACAGTTGTGGAGGTTGGAGTGGATGTTCCCAATGCAACTGTAATAGTGATAGAAAATGCGGAACGTTTTGGACTCTCACAGCTTCACCAACTTCGCGGAAGAGTAGGAAGAAGCGAGCTCCAATCGTATTGCGTTCTTTCATCTCCTCATTCTTCGGCGGAAACAAAAGCAAGATTAAGTATAATGACCCAAACAAATGACGGTTTTGTTATTGCGGAAAAAGATTTGCAAATAAGGGGTCCCGGAGAATTTTTAGGTACAAGGCAAAGCGGTCTTCCTGATATGATTATTGCAGATGTTGTAAACGACGCAAAAATATGCGAACAAGCTAGAGCGGAAGCAATAAATTTTGTCAAAAACTATGATATAAATGATTTTCCTATTCTTAAAGAAGCCAAAAGTCTTGATTATGACGGAGATGTATTTGGTGCCGGTTAGCAATCTCACAAACAAAGAAAACTTGATATGATACTGTTTGTGCCGTTACTTGTAAATTTGGAGTATTAATAAGTTTTATATTTTGCGCTCTTATTGTTACGCATGGAATAACGTTCCCGTCTGAATCCTTACCGTAATTGTCAAATTTAAAGACTTTTGTATAAGTTCGCATATTATTTTTCAATTGGTTTCTGCGTGGTAAAATCTTCCAAAGACAAAATATCCAATTTGTGATAATATAAAATTATGAAAAATTATTTAGTTATATTAATGCTCTTTTTATCGGTGTTATCAGTTTCCGCAACAGAAGCTTCCAAATTTGTCGAACAAAAATATACTGAGCAAACCGGTTGTAAATCAGTTAAAATAACTGTTAAAAAAGAACATACCGAAGAGTACCAACAACCGATAGGTTCACAAATGGTTCCGGCAATAACATACGGCTACGGTGAT
>CAJOPY010000171.1 GCA_905236505.1 Candidatus Gastranaerophilales bacterium | reverse complement strand
TAATGCCTAACGGGACGGGACGGGACGGTGATGGTGAGGGTGAGGTGAGCCTTTGCGCAATTTTTATTTCTTCCGTGACTTTATATAAGCAAGAAGAGATCTCACGAGTGGTAAAAAACAAAAATTATTGGAGGATTTAAAAATGGGAATAGGAAACATTCTAAGAAGCGGAGCAAAATTTGCTGCAAAAACTATGGCACAAGCATTACCATATGCTCCCGTACTTACAGGCGCTGCATTCGGAGCAGGAATTCTTGTTGGTACAGCTATAAAGGGAGATAGTAAAAAGACTGAACAAAAACAACAAGCCGAAACAAGACAAAAAGCAAAAACAGGCGGTACGTCTGCAAACAAAACTAATAAAAAACAAGAAAAAGAAAAACTGAAAGAACAGGTCTTTGAATACGTTTCACCAAAAGTTGGTGAGGACGGTATAGAGTGCGCTGATACGATTTATTTTACAGGAACAAAAAAACCGAAAACAATTATGTATTATAGAGATGAAAAAAGAGATCCTAAGTCTTTAGCTTTTGAAGCAAATTATAAAAAAGACGGAAAAATAGATAATTTTACAAAATACTATGATTATGATAAAAAAACAGATAATTTTATTTATATTAAATATGATGATAAAGGAAATCAATTTGAAACTAAATTATATTCGTTAAACGAAAAGGGTGAAAGTACAGGTTTTTATTATAATAGAACTACCAAAGACTACAGTGTAACTAAAGAGTCTGATTTAAAAGACAGAACTCTGCATTATCACTCCGAATCAAAAGGAGGCCCTAACTCTACATACGATTATAGGAATGATTATAAATATAATTACAACAATGACGGTACATACGGAGTCAGAACAGATAATTGGTCAAGCGGAGGTGGTTTCACAAATACGTATGAAAAATTTGACAAAAATGACAGATTAATTTATAAACAAGATTTGGACGAAAATGATGTTGTAAAATATACCGTAACTCCAAAATATAGTAAAGACGGTATGGTAATTAAAAACGATACAACTTGGAATCAACCAAAAAAATAAATAAACACGAGAGGCAGGTAGGTTAAATTTAAAAAAAGGCGGTTTTGTTAATTCACAACCGCCTTTTTTATGTAATTTTTATTTTTTTAGTTCTTCATATACGGAATTGTATTTTTCAATTTTTTCAAAATTTAAATTGTTATCACGTTTCATTGCATTTTTAATTATAACGTTCCAAGCTGATTCGCCATAGTGATTTATTACGTTTGAAAGCAAGTTTTCATAGTTTTCTTTAAAGTTTTGCTTATATTCAGCCTTAAATCCGCAGCCAAAGTTTAGGTCTTGGAATATATCCGAGATAATGTCGTTATAAATTCCGTAGTTAAATGTTATCGGAATACAGCCGTACTTTAGTGAGTTAAGAACAAACTCATATTTATCATTTGTAAGCATAGGGAAAAGCATAATATCAGAACCGGCATAAAACTGAGATAAGTTAAGTTCTTCATTTATATAAACCCATCGTCCGTTTATTTCTGAATATTGTTTGCAAAAATCTATAAATGATTTAACAAAACGGTTTCTTAGTCCTTGCGGTATGTTTATTATGACTAAAAAATTTTTATTTAACTCAAACATTTTCAGAAGAGAATTTATAACGCAAATAATGCTTCTGTCGTCCGTACCTAAAGGAAGAGAGCACAATATAAGAGGAAAATCAAAAAAAGGATTAAGAAATCCGTGTATCAAAGGATTTTTTTCTTTAAAGAGCGAACGGTCAATAAACTTTGTGGAAATTCGTTTTTCGGCAAATTCTTTTATTAAATATCTTTTGTTTTTTGGTTTGTATTCTCTAAAATTTTCCGTATTATATTTATAAATAATTTTATTTTCGTGTGAACTATTTTCATTGATTAATCCGTTTAAGCAAATACATTTTTCTTTTTTATCATCAATACATTTTTTTTCATTTTCTGATAGTACATTAGTGTTGTATAAAAAATCATAATACGTTTTAGACAAAACACCCCATTCGTCGGATTTTTTAACAGAATAAAACATTGGGTTAGAATGCTGACCATCTCCGATGGAAAATTCCGGAAAAAGTTTTGCGGTTCTTGCGTTTAAACGTTTAAACACATTATTTTCGTGAATTGTATCATTTTCTGATACGCCATCTCTGAACTGCATGTAATTTTTGTAAATAGTTCTTAAACATTCATTCATATTTTTGTCCATGCGTTTAATCGGTATGTCAAACAACTGGGAGAGATATTTTTTTATATATTTGTCTTTGCAAATTTTTTTTATATTTTTTTCATCACAAGAATTAATAGCTAGCCAAAACGTTTCATATTCTGTTAATTTAAAGTCATCTACTATTTGAAAGACTTTAAGTCTTGGTTTTTTGTTTGTTAAATTTTCATACCCCAAAAAATAAGGTATTTTATCTGCATGAACGATATCAATTCCGAGTCGGTTTACAACAATATTTGCGCATTTTATAAAAGGTGCCGAAAAAATTATATTATTAAAGTCATCTTTATTTTTGGCATTGAGAAATATATCCGAATATATTCCGTATATTTTAATATTGTCCGTTTGGTGCGGAAGTTTGTATAAATAGGCGGTGTTATATGTATTATTGGCAAAAAATTCAATAGGTTTATTTATTTTCTTATATTCTTTATCTTCTTTAAGAATAGGTATAAGAACCAAAAATTCTTTTTCCGGATATTGTTTTTGAAATTTTAATATGTATTCTTTGGGCGGTAAATCTTTTGTGATAAATAAAATTTTAGTGAATTTTTGTTTATTCTTTTTCTGTTTAAAGCATGACCACTTTCTTCTGTATAGCCTGTATATGCATACAAAATCGTGAGTTAATTCTTTTATTGTGTAAAAATCGTTCTCTGTGATAACGGACAAATTCAATCCCATATACTAAAAGTATCATGCTTATTAACCTAAATCAAGAAAATTTTTGCTTGACAAAGTGTTAGGTATGCCTTACAATATGTACTATAAAATGAAATCAAAAAATTTAACATCGGGATTAGAAGATTATATAGAAGCAATCTACATTGCGGAATTAAATAAGACACAACTAAAGGGTGCTGAACTGGCGCGCAATCTAAATATCTCCCGTGCGTCAGTTTCGGAAGCCCTTACAAAATTAGTTGACAAAGGTTTAATTTGTTATGAAAGCTATGGAGTTATATCTCTTACTAAGGCCGGAAAAGCGGAAGCCCAAAACGTATACGGAAAACACAGTATTTTAAAAAATTTTTTTGAAACCGTGTTTGATATTCCGTCAACCGAAGCAGAAGAGAATGCTTGTAAAATTGAGCATGTTATATCCGGAAAAATATTGGATAAAATGCTTTTAATGACAACAAGGATTAAGAACAATAAAGATTTGAAACACAAACTGTTTGAAGAAGTTTAAAAAGAAAATCAAATCAAAGATTTTATTGCTTCAATAGCTGTAATAATTGCAGATTCTGTATCGTGTATTACGGGGTTTTCCAAACCTTTCTTTTCTCTTTCTTGATTTGCAACGACAAGGAAAACCGAACCGACTTTTACTTTTAAGAAGCTTCCGGCAATAAACAGCGCAGCTGATTCCATCTCAGAGGCTAAACAACCTAATCTAAGCCAAGCATTCCATTTGTTTAAAAGTTCATAGCTTACAGGCATGATATCAGGGTTGTGCTGTCCGTAGAAAGCATCTTTACATTGTACTACTCCCAAGTGATAGGATAAATTTAACTTTTCAGCCGATTTTTTTAATGCGGTTACCATATCATAGTCAGCAACTGCAGGGAATTCAATCGGAGCGTATTCTTTAGAGGTTCCTTCCATTCTGATTGCGCCGGTTGCGATAACAATATCACCGCTTTTTACGTTTAAATCCATTCCGCCGCAAGTTCCGACTCTG
>CAJOPY010000170.1 GCA_905236505.1 Candidatus Gastranaerophilales bacterium | reverse complement strand
TTAATTGTTTATATTTCTTCATAACCACCTTGACTTTCTTATTCTATTTTATCTTCAAGGTGTTGCACTTCTAATCAGATTTTTTGTTAGTAAAAAGTGTTAAGTTTTGTAAAACTTTGCTTAAAAACAGGGTATTTTTGTAATATTTCTTAACAAATCTATTGATTTTTATATACTGATGATATATCATAAGTATATAAGGATTATTTGTTATGTGTTTATCGTCCTTATGAGTTTAACCCCAAGCAGTACATTTTGTACAAAGTAAAATTAAAAAGTATACATTTACCAAAATAGGAGTTTATAGTATGAAAGAACAAGTTTTTGAAACAAAGAAAAATGAAAATGTTAAAAATGGCTATGTTTCTATGCCGACTTTTTCAGGAAATTTTAGCGAAGAGTTCGGATCATATGTCAGAAAAGCTAACAGCTATAAAAATTTATCAGCAGAAGAAGAAAAAGAAATAGCATCACGTGCTCAGCAAGGCGATAAAGAAGCAAAGAAAATTTTGGTTCAGTCTAATTTAAAGTTAGTTTTGACAATTGCAAGAAAAGCAATACACGTATCAAAACTTCCTTTAGTAGACTTAATTCAGGAAGGAAATTTGGGACTTATGGTTGCAGTTGAGAAGTTTAACCCAACTTTGGGATACAGATTCTCAACTTATGCAACCTGGTGGATTAAACAAGCAATGTTTAAAGCTATTTCAGAACAGTCACACTGCATGAAAATACCTGTATATATACAAGAAACTTTATCTAAATATTCAAAAATCAAAGCTGAATTAGAAAGAACATATAATACACAAGTTTCAACCCGTGATATAGCTGAAAAAATGAATATTGAACCTGAAAAAATTGATACATATTTATCAGCGTATACAACATCCGTTTCAATAGAAGGAAGCTACGACGGCAAAGACGGAAGTGAATTATCAGTTGCGGAAATTGTAGCAGATAACAAAAAAACTGTTGAAGAAAATATAGAGTATGAAGAACTAAAAAAAGAATTACAAGATGTAATTGCAACATTAAAAGAACGCGAGCAAACAGTTATTAAGATGAGATTTGGTTTGGAAAATTTTGCAAAAACAACATTGGAAGATATCGGTAAAATGTTTGGTGTAACAAAAGAATGCATAAGACAAACCGAAATGAGAGCTTTAAATAAATTAAGAAGTAATCTTTCATCATCTTGTTACGCCGGTTAAAAAAAATAAGTAAAAGGGCAATTTGTAAATATCAACCCAAATAAAACATGCCCGTATGTGTATAAATTGTGTGGAGGTTTGTATGAATCCGGTTTTAAGAAAATTAAAAATGGCGGCAGAAATCATTGCCGCCCAAGAAATGAACAGTGAATTATCAGGATATCAAACGTATCCGGAGCAACAAAAGTTCAAAGAAAATGTAAATAAAATATTAAATAAATTGAATGGTTTAAACTATCGCGAATAAGCTAACTATTTATTTTATATGTGTAAAAACAGATTACGGTAAAACAAATATCGGAACAAGTTTGGAATAAAATTTATACTCGTTAAAACTTTTAGGGAGCGGATTCCAATAACGGTATACTGTTTTACCGTCTTTTTTTAACTGCTTAACAATATCATCGGCCATATTTTCACTTTCGCATAACAGCGGGTATACAAACGATATTGCGTCATTTGGTATTGTTAATTTATTTATGCAAAGATATTTTTTATGTAAAGCTGAAAATTTTTCTTTATAAAGCGTCTTTCGTGCCTCATCGTATAAAAAATTTTGAAATTCTTGACCGTTTTCCTTTATACCAAATGTGGATGTTTGATATCCGAATTTATGTCCGGCATTAAAAAATGCAATCCCTCTCGGTTCGTCAAAATAGGAGTGAGCATTATCAATAATTAACTTAGGATATATTTTTAAAAGTTTTGTAATATTTTTTTTGCATATTCCAAAATAATTAGGATACAATATAAATTTATCCGAATTAAGTTTTAGTGACGGAGAAAAATCGTCATTTATATGATAAAACAGCGGTTTGCATTTTTCTTTAACAAGAGTATGTCTTATTACATCGCACAAATAATACGGAATATACATTTCACTAATTTGGAAATGCCTTATAATTTGTATCAAGCAATCTCTGCCTAAATGACACGTTCCTGTTTTATACATTATTAATTAAGTACTTCCTGCACTTCTTCCTGATTTTTAAACTGCATTTCATAAAGTGTTCTGTATTGGCCGTGTTCAATTTGCATAAGCTCATCATGAGAACCCAGTTCAACAAGCTGACCTTCATTAATTACAGCAATTCTGTCTGCATTTTTTATTGTAGATAATCTGTGTGCGATTACAAAAACCGTTTTGTTTTTCATCAAATTATCCAGAGCTTTTTGTACAACAGCTTCTGATTTATTATCCAAAGCAGATGTTGCTTCGTCCAAAATAACTATCGGGGTATTTTTAATCATAGCTCTGGCAATTGCAATTCTTTGTCTTTGTCCGCCGGAAAGAGAAAGTCCCCTTTCACCAAGCACCGTATCAATACCGTCTGGAAGCTCTGATATCATTTCCTGAAGATGCGCAGACTCTATCGCTTGCATAAGTTCCTCTTCGGAAGCATCAGGATTTCCCATCATAATATTTTCACGAATTGTTCCGGAAAAAAGAAAATTGTCTTGAAAAACCATAGCAATATGCTTACGAACAGAGTTCATTTTGTAATCTCTTAAATCTATTCCGTCAAAAAGAATTGCACCTGATGTAACATCATAAAATCTTGGTATAAGGTTTACCAATGTTGATTTTCCGCCGCCGGAATTTCCCACAATAGCAAGAGTTTCGTTTTTATTAACATATAAATTTATATCATGCAATACGGCATTTTCTTTATCATAACTAAAAGTAACATCTCTAAATTCAATGCCTTTATTCAAAGTTTTTAATTGAATACAATCTTTATTATCTTTTAATTCCGGTTCAATATCAAAAAGCTCAAAAACCCTTCCCATCGCAACAAAGATTGTTTGCAATCCGGTAAGTGTATTACCCAGAGTTTTAACAGGCTTATACAAAAGAAGCAAAGATGTTACAAATGACGCAAAACCGCCAGCTGTCATACTTCCAATCGTAATCAAATGTGTACCGTAACCCAAAACAGCAGCAATACCAAAAGAAGCAATCAAATACATAAGCGGTGACATCCAACCGGCACGTTTTACAAGCGCCATATTATTATTAAACGCATTCCAAACTTGCTCCGTAAATATTTTTTTCTGGCGTTCTTCAAGTCCATATGCCCTCATTACTTTATTGCCGGAATAAGTTTCATTAAAATTTGTTGTTATATTTCCGCCGATTACCATGTTGCGGTTTGATGTTGCCTTAACTCTTTTGCGAATTAAAGCAACCGGCACAAATGCTATACAAAGAACCGCAACTCCTATAACAGCAAGTTTCCAAGAGCTGTAAAGCATTACACCTATTAAACTAAGCGCCCCAAAGACACTTATTATTATAGTTTTTATGTTATTAACAATTCCGTTTGAAGCAATGTCTGTATCATTAAGATATCTGGCTATTATTACACCGGAAGAATTTTCATCATAAAAAGCCGTATCCATATAAACAAGCTTATTAAATAGCGATATTTTTATACTGTTAGTTATTTTTTGACTGGTCCAATCCGTAAGATATTCGTTTAAATAGCGCAGCACACCCTGAACTCCGGCAAAAATAACAACACCGAACGGAATAATAAGCGCCAAAAGACTCCAAGCTACCGTATAAGTATGACTAAACAGAGTAAAAACTAAATCCCTTTGTCCTATTACATAGTCCATGTAAGGTTTTAGTGAAAATGCAACTACACCGTCCAATGCTCCCAGAGGAATTGCAATTAAAAAACCCAAAATAACCCGTCCGATAAAGGGTTTTATATAAGGAAAAATTCTGCCTAAAAGCCATTTGTATTTAAAAGAATTTTGTGCTGTCGTAGTTGATAACTTCATATATCCTCACTTAAACTTACTGATATTACTAAGACAGCATACCATAAACATGACTTACTATCATTTATGCGGAAATTTATAGTTTTATTCTTTCGTTTTTATCATCTTTTTCAGGAATTAAATCCCATTGATCCGGCATTGTCATGTAGTCAACACTTCTTTTGTGATTTTTTTCAAGCCACTGCGTTATTTGAGCGTGGTCCTCAAAAGTATCATAACGAAATCCGTCCATTTTGTACTCCTTGTAAAATCTTTAAACACTAAAACCAAAACTATTGTATCACTGCAAAATAAAATTTTCAACATGTTGTTTTAGTGATTATTAGTCCTCTTCTGCATGTTTTTTGGTAAATGACATTTTGCATACATGTAGCGGATTCAAAAGGTATAAGTTTAAAACATCATCTAAATCAATTAATAACATTTTTTGAACTCTTTCATAAAATTATCACCATAACTTATATGTTATATTTTATAACTTATAACATGATTATATTTATAAATTAATAATTATATACTTATAAACATGGATAGTGATTTGTGTTAAATGAGGTTTTAGCATGAAAAAAGTTGGATTGAATATTACTCCAAAAGAGTTTAAACAGTTAAGTAAGTGGGCGGAAGAAGTATACAACATTGCCGTTGTTGTGGATTATTTCTGCGAAACACAGCCTGATAAAGAAGAGTGTTACAACCTTGCTCCGATTGTAAAATATTTGCACCGGGAAGCTGATTTATTGAATGCATTTTTTATCGACTACAAGAAAGATTTTGAAAATTTAAGCTAAGTGACGTAGGTTGGTTTTAACCCGACATATAAGCTATAAGCTGCAATTCGGCAAAAATTATATTTACATAATCAGAAATTATCCATTTGTGATACAATGGTAAAAAAAGGAGAAAACTATGAAAAAGATTTTATTAACCTTATTTGCCGGACTTTTTATTTTCCAGTGCGGACTTAGCTGCTGCGCAGAAGAATCAACAAGCTTTTTTACAACGTTAAAAAATGTAATAATTAGAGATGTTCAAGATACAGTGAATTCTACTATTACAACTGCCGCAAACAGAGCTGTGAATACAGTAAAAATAGTACAATATAAACAACAATTGGAACAAAAGAAACAAGAATTAGCAGATTTGGAAGCAAGCAACAAGAATTTTATTGTAAAATTCTTTGAAAGACGTAAAATTAACAAGGAAATAAGAGAGATTGAAGACACAATTAAATCGCTTCAAGTTTAATTAATTTTAGAGGGTGACTAAAAAGTCATCCTCTTTTTTACGAACACTTGAATGATACTCCGGCAAAAATATTTTGCTATATAGTCACAATAAATATAGCATAATACTATTTTAATCTTACAATTATTCTTAAATATTCCCTCTGATTTTCCAATACCATTTCTAAAATAAAGTTTATAAATGGAATAAAATTATTGATATTAGAAAATGCTGGTATTTCTTTGTATATCTTGCTTTATTTTATTCAATTCTCCTTGCAAAATTTTTGCTTTTTCTGTATCTCCATATTCGTTTGCTAAATCTATTTGTTTTTGTTTCCATTTAGCTGCATTTTTTAAATCATCAAGGTTTTCTGCTTGTTCTTTTATATGACTTTTGTATTCCATTTGTTTTTTCATATACTCCGGATTTTGGGGTGTTTTACTTGCGCCTATATGTTGTGGCACATTTTCGTTTCCATCTACTCTAACCATAGTTTTCTCCTTTCGTAATTATATTAGAGCAACAATTCATAATTTATTAATCTTACAAAGACTAATAATAATCAATTATAGTCGTACTGTGATTTATTTGTCAATATAATAAGTCTTAGTAAAATCTTTGAAGAGTTCAGCAAAAAGTGTATTCTATTGTTATGGGAATAGTTGCGAAAAAACTTGGTAAAAGAATTAAAGAATTGAGGGAGCGTAAAATGCTTTCACAACTACAACTTTCAGATATCTTGAATATGGAAGCATCTAACCTTTCAAAAATAGAACGAGGAATCCAAATACCAAAAGAAGAAAGTTTGATAAAACTAGCGAATGCTCTTGATGTAAATATAGTAGACTTATTTGATTATGAACATTTTACAGATAAGGTAACATTGATAGCAAATATAAATAAAATTTTAGCGAATTCAGATGAAAAAACATTGCAAAAAATTTATAAAATATTAATAAATTTATAAAATAACTGTAGGATATAGTCAGGTCGGGTTTTAATCCGACAGTTATTGTTGGGTTTCACCCAACCTGCTTGCTCTATGAACGGCCTATTTTTTATTTTAAACGGCGGGGTTGACGTTGCAAGGTGCGAACTGTTTAAGGAATATTACGAACACCTCAAAACTTATGTTAATTTACCCTTTTACCCTTGTAATTTAATATCTTCTGTGCCTATTGCTGCATAAGCACAAATACTTACAAAAATAACAATTTCCTATATCGGCAAAAATATACGAATTTTATGGAAGAAAAATTTGGTTTTTTTGCCGATAACGTGTTATAATATTTATATGAAATACTTATCTGTAACGGAAATTGCTAAATTATGGAACATATCCGAAAGGTCTGTGAGAAATTATTGCGCAACAGGAAAAATTCCGGATGTTTTTTTGACAGGTAAAACTTGGAATATTCCAGCA
>CAJOPY010000169.1 GCA_905236505.1 Candidatus Gastranaerophilales bacterium | reverse complement strand
GATTCTAAACCGACCGCAGGTTCTTCTGTTGGCGGCGGTTCAGGTTCATCATCCTCATCGTCTTCCGCAAACAAAGTTAAAACACCGAGTCTTGATGAATACGGTACGGATTTAACCCTTGCCGCATCAGAAATGAGATTAGATCCGGTTGTCGGAAGAGAAAAAGAAATTGAACGTGTAATACAAATTCTTGCAAGAAGAACAAAAAATAACCCTGTATTATTAGGCGAACCGGGTGTAGGTAAAACAGCGGTTGCAGAAGGTCTTGCAATAAGAATTGTAAATAACGAAGTTCCTGATATATTAGAAGATAAAAAAATAATTCAGCTTGATATGGGCTTGCTTATTGCAGGAACAAAATACAGAGGTGAATTTGAAGAACGACTTAAAAAGATTATGGACGAAATCAGGCAAGCGGGAAATGTAATTCTTGTAATTGATGAAATGCATACTTTGATTGGTGCAGGCGCGGCAGAAGGTGCAATTGATGCAGCTAATATTTTAAAACCGGCTTTATCAAGAGGTGAATTACAAGTAATCGGTGCAACAACATCAGATGAATACCGCAAGTATGTAGAAAAAGATTCTGCTCTTGAAAGAAGATTTCAACCCGTTCTGATAGAAGAACCTTCTATAGATGAAACTATAGAGATAATAAGAGGTTTAAAATCAAAATATGAAGAACACCACAACTTGAATATTTCTGATGAAGCAATTATTGCTGCTACAAAATTATCAAGCAAATATATAAATGACAGATTTTTACCGGATAAGGCTATTGACGTAATTGATGAAGCATCATCAAAAGTACGTTTAAAAGTTTGCACGTTATCTCCGGAAGGTAAAGAGCTTGATAAAGAATTAAAAGAAATAATAAAAGAAAAAGAAGAAGCCATAAGAAATCAAGAATTTGAGCGCGCTTCAGCTTTAAGAGATGATGAAGCAAATATGAAAGACAAAATTCGTGAAGTTTCAGAAGAATGGCGCAGACAAAATGATGCAAATAAACCGACTGTAACCGAAGAAGATGTTGCTCAAGTAATTGCAACAATGACAGGAGTTCCTGTAACTAAGCTTACTGAAGGTGAATCAGAAAGATTATTAAAGCTTGAGGATACGCTACATGCCAGAGTAATAGGTCAATCTGACGCAGTTGTAGCAATATCAAAAGCAATCAGACGTGCTCGCGTAGGTTTAAAATCACCAAACAGACCAATCGGAAGTTTTATTTTCTCTGGTCCTACGGGTGTCGGTAAAACAGAACTTGCTAAAGCATTGGCAGAAGCTGTTTTCGGAAGTGAAGATAATATGATTCGTGTAGATATGTCTGAATTTATGGAAAAACATTCTACAGCAAAACTTATCGGTTCTCCTCCGGGATACGTTGGATATGATGATGGCGGTCATATGTCGGAACTTGTTCGTAAAAAACCGTATTCAGTAATCCTTTTTGATGAAATAGAAAAGGCTCACCCGGATGTATTTAACATATTGCTCCAAATCTTAGATGACGGACGTTTAACAGATGCCAAAGGAAAACACATTAATTTTAAAAATACAATTATAATAATGACATCAAACGTTGGTGCAAGTATGATTACAACTCAAGGTAAGCTTGGTTTTTCAGCAACAGCCGATGATGCGAAGAAAGATAAATACGAAAAACTTAAAGATACGGTTAATGAAGAATTAAAGAAAGCATTCCGACCGGAATTTTTAAACCGTATTGATGACATCATTGTATTCTCGCACTTAAGCAAGGAAGAAATCAGACAAATCGTAGACTTAATGATGAAAGATTTGTTCAAGAGATTATCTGAAAGAGAGCTTTCTATTGAAGTTACGGACGAAGTAAAGGATTATCTTGCAAAAGACGGCTACAATGAAGCATACGGCGCACGTCCGTTAAGAAGGTTAATCCAAAAGAAAATAGAAGATCAGCTTGCTGAAGAAATCCTTACAAACGCTTATCAGCCGGGTGACACTATTTTATTAAAACTTGACAGTTCAGAAGGTGAAGGTCATGAAAAGCTTGTTTTTGAGCGAAAAGAAGGTCATGCTCAAGAAGAACCTGTTGAAATGACATAAAAATATAAAGTATAGAAAAAAGATCGCAAAAAAATTGCGGTCTTTTTTATTTTTATTATATTAATATTATGCTGTATAACTACGTTACATATTTGGAATACATAACTGCAAAAATTAACGGCTTTTTTTTAGATCAAAAAGAGTATATCTGTTGTCACAAAGGGTGTTCAAAATGTTGTGAAAAAGGGACTTATCCATATACAGAGATAGAATACAAATTGATACGAGAAGGTTATAATATGCTGAATGATGAAACTCAGCATATTGTTAATGAAAATATCAAAAAAACTCTTGAAGATAAGAAAAATTCAAATCCGAATGAAAAATTCATATACGTTTGTCCTTTTTTGGTTAATAATTCTTGTACCGTATATAATTACAGGGGTTTAATATGCAGGATATTCGGTCTTATGTCTTTTAAGCCCAATACAAACGAAACTACAAAAATACCGTTTTGTGCATATGAAGGATTAAACTATTCAAATATTTTAGATACAGTTAATAATAATCTTCCGCCGGAAAAATTTGAAGCACTGGGACTAAAAACTGAGCCAAAAGCTTTTAACATTGATTACAAGAATTTAATTGATGAAAAATTCGGCGAAAGTTTTGGATTTGAATTCGGAAAAGTAAAATCACTAATTGATTGGTTTGAAGATATCGGATAAAATAGCCGTAGTTACTGTTTAATGTTATTTTTTTATGATAAAATAAGCATATGTTAAATAAGGTTAGTACGATTTTAGAGTGTTCAAGAGTTTTTTCACTTCCTATGACAATTTTTTCGTGGATAGTAGTGTTTATTTATTCCGCGTTATATTCGGGTAATATTAAATACGGCATTTTAGCACTTATTGCCATATCTTTTGCACATATGGGAACAAATGTACTGGATGATTATTTTGATTATAAATTGTTAATAAAGCAAATTGATTTTGATAAAAAAGAGTATCTTAAAAATACTCAGAAGACGAAATGCAGATATCTTGTATCCGGAATGATGAAAGAATCAGATTTAATAATACTTGCATTAATTTATTTATGCATAAGCGGATTAATCGGTATATTTTTCTATTTAAAATGCGGTACCCCTGTTTTGTATTTTGCATTTATGGGCGGATTAGCAGTATGTTTATATTCGCTTTTGTCAAGAATAAGATTGTCTGAAATAACCGTTGCGCTTGCATATGGACCTTTGCTTTTTGGCGGAATATATTATGTTATGACTAAAACAGTATCTTGGGAAGCGTTTGTACTTTCTCTGCCGACTATGTTTATGACGGTTGTTCTTTTATATATCCACACTGTAATGGATTATGATTATGATTTAAAAGAAGGTCACAAAACTATTGCCAATACTTTTGACTCACAATTTGATTCGCTCATTGTTCTTAAAATCCTGCTGTGTTGTGCTTATATTTCACCTATTATGCTTTGTATTTTTGATATTGCGGATTGGCAAGTGTTTTTGAGTTATATAACGATACCGTTGGCTATGGATTTATATAAATCAATGTATGATTATTCTATAGACAATTCTTCAGTTCCTGAAAAAAAATGGTTTCATTATCCTATGGAAAATATGCAAAATATTAAAAAATTGAATGCCGAAAGTTTTATGATACGTATGTATCAATCAAGAAATCTTATGATTTATTTTTCATTATTTTTAACTTTGGGTATTATTCTTAGTACTATTTAAATTCAGGCTATATAACCTAATCACTATCTTTATGAGGTTCAATAGGTTCCGGCTTTGTTTTTAGGCTGATAATACTTAATGTAATCATTATGAGCAATAATATTGCAATATAAATAAAATAATTTTTTAATGTTCCCGTAAAATAAGTTGCCAGTGCTCCGCCGAAAATTGCACAGAAAGTCAATACAGCAACTGTCTTTTTTTGTGAAAGACCGGCTTTTAAGAGTTTATGATGAATGTGTTCCGCATCTGCAACAAAAGGTGATTTTCCTTTTAAAATTCTGCGAATGCTTGAAAAAGTAATATCAATAATCGGAACGGCAAGAACCAAAAACGGAAGTAAAACTGCAAGTGCAGCTCCTTTCATAACACCGGCAATAGAAAGCGTTGCAAGCAAAAAACCGGAAAATAATGCACCGGAATCGCCCATAAATATTTTTGCCGGATTAAAGTTAAATGTAAGAAATGCAAGCATAGAACCCGCCAAAATAAATGCTATCAGAGCAGTAATAGGCTGTGCCGGAGTCATTGCAACCGATATTAGAGCTAAGGTAATAGAACTTACCGTAATAACAGAACCTGCAAGTCCGTCAACCCCGTCTATAAAATTAACTGCATTAGATATTCCGACTATCCAAAGAATGGTAATCGGATAAGAAAAAATTCCGAGATTAACAGCGCCGCCGCCAAACGGATTAAATATTGTATCAATTTGCACTCCCAATAAATAGACAATTGTGGCAACAGTTAACTGTATAACAAGCTTAAATTTTGCATCTAAATTATAAATATCATCAATAAGTCCAAGTAAAAACATTAAAGAACCGCCAAGCAATATGCCGGACAGAAGACTTCCATAAGGATAGTAGCTCAAAAGCACCAGAAACAAAAAAGTTATCATTGCACTTGACCATATTGCAATACCTCCCAAACGAGATATAGGAAGTTTATGAATTTTTCTTTCGTTTGGAAGGTCAACAAGTCCTTCTTTTTGTGAAAATTCTATAACAAACGGTACTATAAAGACACCGACTAAGTATGATATAAATGCACCAAGTATGTGTGCTTGAGTTAATTTGATAATCATAACATCTTTTCTGTTTTTTAAGTATTTATAAACTATTTGTACCACAAAAATATGAACACATAAATAGTTATCAGCCAAATTAAGATTTTATCGGTACTAAGATTTTTAAAACCATTCACACATGTTTTCTTTGCACAAATCAGCTTCTAAATCTTGTATAATATTACGTCTTGTCATTTCGTAAGTTACAGGTGTAATTGAAATTTTATTATTTCTTATTGCTGCAATATCTGTGAAAGCATCTTCCGGTTCATTTATGAGTTTTCCTGCTAACCAATAATATACTTTGCCTCTCGGATCGGTTCTTTTTTCAAAATCATCAGTAAACATTCTGCTTCCGAGTTCTGTTATAGCAATACCTGATATATCTTCTTTTTCCAAGCCCGGTATATTAATATTTAAAATTGTTTTGGAAGGAATTTTTTTTATATCTAATTTGTTTAAAAGTTCTGCTATAAACTTTGCAGCAAATTGAAAATCTTCATATTCATTTTTTAGACTTGCAAGCGAAGTTGCAATGCTCGGATATCCCATAATCGCACCTTCCATTGCACAACTCACCGTTCCTGAATAAAGAATATCCGCCCCCAAATTCGGCCCGTGATTAATACCTGATATTACCAAATCCGGTTTTTCGTCCTCTTTCAAAATCGCATTTATTGCTAACTTTACGCAATCTCCGGGAGTACCTGTTGTTATCCAACATTTTTTTGCTCCGTATTTTGAATCAACTTCTTCTACTCTTAAAGGAGAGTGTAGTGTAAGCGAATGACCGGCTGCACTTCTTTCTCGGTCAGGTGCTACAACATATACATCATGACACGGAGAAAGTGACTCTATAAGAGCTCTTATTCCGTTTGCAAGAATACCGTCATCATTTGATATAAGAATTTTCATAGACTCCTCATCTGATATTTATGCCTTTATTGAGCTTCCGATTCCCAAAACTGTAGGAATTTTACCTACTTCTCGTATTCTACGTTTAAATTCTTCTATATCCACTTTTATAGCTTCAAACGTATTGTAATGCATAGGAATAACCGCTGAAGTTTGGAGCCATTCTGCAGCGATAACGGCATGTTCTATATCCATCGTATATCTTCCTCCTATAGGAAGCATTGCTACATCAGGCGCATAAACTTCGCCAATCATTTTCATTTCGCTGTTTAAAGAAGTATCTCCTGCGTGGTATATTGTTTTTCCTTCTATTTCTAATATTACTCCGCAAGGACACCCCGCATATGAACCATCCGGTGCGGAAGAAGAATGAAATGCGGGCACAAGAATGGCTCTTCCCCAACTATAATCCTTCCAAGCTCCCAAACCCAAATCTACTGATTTTGCGCCCTGCTTAGAACAATATTTCGCAAGCTCAAATACCGCACTTATAGGGGCTCCTGTGTTTTTTGAAATTTCAATTGCACTTCCCAAATGGTCAGAATGACCGTGTGTTACAAATATATCGTATATGTTGTCCGGTTTATACTCCCTTACACTGACCATAAAAGGATCTATAAGTATTTTTCTTCCTTTTGTTTCTAATTCAAAAGCGCTATGACCGTAATAACGTATTTCCATAAAAACTCCTTTTAATTTGCGGAATATTTATCCATTAGTTTTCTTAATCTTTTGTATTCTTTGCCCCATTTTTGCATTTCTTCAATAACCGGACGAAGGGTGTATCCTATATCTGTTAAATAATAATCCGTTCTGTTAAACTCATTTTCAGCAACTTCTTTAACCACTAAACCGTCTTCTTCTAACTCTCTTAAACAAGATGTTAAGACTTTAGATGTGCAGCCGACAGACTTTTTTAATTCACAAAATCTCATTTCTTTTTTTAAGAGATTTCTTATTATGTGAATTTTCCATTTTGCTCCGACAAGCTGTAACATTACTTCCACAGGATTTACGGATAAGTTTTTATATTCCATAAATTGATTATACCATTTATAATCCTTTGTGTGAAGATATTATGCTGTTTAGAATTTGCTTTACAATATTTATAGGTTCTTCCCACGATATATGATCTTGCTGAACAATTAATTTTACACTTTTATACCAAGATGTAATATCTTCTCCTTCTTTTTCAGGACAACCTCTAAACCAACGCCAATCAGGTGCATACGGTAAAAGAAGTAATGTTTTTACTCCAAGTGCGCCCGCAAGATGTGCCACAGAAGTATCTACCGTAATCATTATATCCATACTTTTCAATGCTTTTGCCGTATCATAGAAATCATTAAAGTCTTTGGCCAAATTAATCATTTGAGGATATCTTTCATTCCCTTTAAGAACATCATTGTATTGAAATGAATATACCTGAATATCTTTCATGTTTAAAATCGGTTCAAAACATCTCACGTTTATTGTACGGTTTATCATACCTCTGATTCCTGCAGCTCCGGCTTCCCAACATAATCCGACTTTTAACTTTTTGTTTGTTATATTGGCAGGTTCTACATTTAAATATCCCTCTGAAAACGGTATATTATTAAAATCCATATTTAAAAAATATGCTAAATCAGCTACTCTTACTGCTTGAATTTCCGGATTAATCTCGCTGTATTTGATAAATTCATAATTCGGATAATTTAATTTAAATAATTTTATTAATGATTTTGCAGCAGCAACCTTAACTGATTTACAATCAAAAAACGGTAAATACCTTATGAATTGTATATGATCCCCAAAACCTTGATCACAAATTATTACAAGGTCTTTATCAGGAGTTTCACTCGGTTTCCACAAATTACTCGTATATTTATCCAAACTACCTTTACTTCTCTTATAAAAAAGCTCATATCCTTCACAAAACTTTTTTTGAGATAAATAACACATGCCAAGCGAAGTTATTGCCTCTTCATTATTCGGAAACAATTTTAGAAAGTTTTTATAATAATCTTCCGCTTCTTTATACTTTCCCATTTTTTGAAAACATACGGCTATATTATAATCCGTTGCGGCATTTCCGTTTTCACCCGCCAGCTTATAACATTCTATTGCGCTTTTATCATCACAATACATAAGCTCTTTTAAAAGTCCCAAATGATGCCACATAGGACCGCTATTGGGATTTTGTTTTAAATATTCAACGCAAATTTTTTCCGCTTCAATAAGCTCTCCGGTTTGAGTCAAAGATTTTATCTTATTTGCAATAGTTTTAGGGTTGTCCGGATAAAGTTCGCACATTTTTTCCGTATAAGCTTTTGCTTTTTTAAAATTGCGGATTTCAAATAAACTTAAAATTAATTTATTATATATATCTGCATTTTCTCCAAAAGTGAGAGCACGCTCTAATGTCAAAGAAGCTTCTTCATAATTTTTGTTCTCATACTGAGCAAACCCAAGCGCCGAAACAGTTCCTAAAGTTTCTTTTATATCGCAGGCTTGTTTTAAATAATTAACAGCATCTTCATACTTTCTTGTACTTACATAAAACAAGCCGACTGCAGAAAGTAAAATTACATCATTCGGATTTTCTGCCAAAAGCGACTTATATATTTTCTCCGCTTCGTCATACTTTCTTTCATAAGTTAAATCAATAGCACGTTTTATTGCATCAGTATCCATTACAACCCAAGTCCCGCAGACATTCTTACAACAAATCCTTCAACGATGTAAAGCGCAAGAATTGCAACTACAGGCGAAAAATCCAATCCGCTAATCGGAGGGAAAATTCCTCTGAAAATATTTAAAACAGGATCCGTTACGGAACTTATCCACCTAAATGGCTGGCTGTCCCAATTTATGCTTGGTATCCAACTTAAAAATACCCTTATTAAAATAAGAAGATTATACAAATTAAAAAGTGAAGCAAGCGCTCTTGTAAACATATTTTTTCTCCTTTTTAATGTAATTGCGAATTTTTCTTTGTATTTCTGCAATCACAATTATTATTATCAGCAGGTATTCTTTCAATCATAGTAAACAACAATTTCTTAAGATTATGTATATTGTTATTAAATACTTCTATAACAGCTCCGTGAGAAACAGGAGGAACATCACCTACAAGCCCTGCATCATAATCAGTAATCAGAGAAATATTTAAAGGACACATATCTGCTTCTTTTACAAGATATGCTTCAGGAAATGCAGTCATGTTAATAACTTCCCAACCTTGATTAGTAAAGAATTTTGATTCAGCTTTTGTTGAAAATCTCGGACCGTTTATAACAACAACAGTACCGGTTTCGTGAACTGTAATTCCAAGTTCTTTTGCTGTATCAACAGCTAATTTCCTTAATTCCGGACAATATGTTTCGGCTGCAGAAGGGTGCGTAACAACAGGACCTTCAAAAAAAGTAGACTTACGACCGTCTGTCCAATCAACAAATTGATCGCATATTACAAAATGTCCCGGCTCTACTTGTTTTTGCAAACTTCCTGCTGCACAAGGAGATATAACTCGTTTACAACCGGCTTGCTTCATTGCCCAAACATTTGCTCTGTAATTTATTAAATGAGGCAAAATTGTATGAGCTCTTCCGTGACGAGGCATAAATGCTACTTTATGTGAGCCTATTTTTCCTATAAACAGGCTGTCTGACGGCATTCCATAAGGTGTTTCCATTTGAACTTCTTTTATATCATCTAAAAATTTGTAAAAACCTGAACCGCCAAAAACGCCAATGTCTGCTAAATTTTCCATATTTCTCCCTTTCTGTTTTATATTTATATAAGCTTATTTTACTATATTTATCACAAGTTGTCTATTTTGACTCTTTTACTACGCTCCATATCTCAGGATTTTTTGTTTCATAATTTAGTATATCAATTATTCTGTACTGAGGAGCAGGAGCTGTTGTTATATGTAGTATTTCATCTTGTGTTTGTTCTTTATTCACCCCGTAATGTCCGGATATAACCGCTTTTATATTTTTGTGATTTTTTAGCATATCTAAATACTTGTCAGCTTTATATGTACGATACGTTTCTTTTTCATAAGGAGCTACAAGCGGAAAATGTTGAACTATAATAGCGTTTTTATCCGAGTATACTTCCAAATTTGCATCAATCCATTCTAAAACGCCGTCTTTATAAAATCCCAATGAATCCGGAATAACGTCTTTTGAACCGTCAGCTATAATAAAAAGTACATCATGTTTAATAAAAACATAATTTGGTGTTGTCGGTTTATATCGTCTTATTTTTTTATGCAAAATGGAAACATATTGTTTTTTACTTAAATCTTTACGAGCGTTTACATCTTTCTCACCAATAACTATATAATACTGTTTTTTTAATGCTTTTAATTCTTTTATGAAATCCGTAAGAATTTCAGGTTTTGCTTCTGAAATATTATCACCTGTAAAAATTACAAACTCCGTATCCGGTAATTTATTTACATCATTTATAATTTTTCTTAAAACGTCGCTGTTATTTTGACTATATCTTAAATCTGAAATCTGTACAAATTGCATGTCTTTTGAGAGTGCAGATAAAGATGTCAGTATAAACAGACTTAATAAAACAAAAAATTTTTTCATTAAAAAACTCCTTCTTAAGAATGATTTTAGCATAAAAACAGTGCAAAATATTCAAATATAAGTTATAATATACATGCAATGTACAAATCAGAGGCAAAAGATATGTCTTTTGATTTCGGAAATATCAACCCACAGATAAAGGCAGGCGCAGCTTATAAAGACGGAAGCGGAATGGGCGGCGGCGGAATGTACTTTCAGCAAAGCAAAAAACGTAAAGACCAACCGGATGACGACCTTTTTGAGCGCAAAGAAGACAAAGACGAAAATGAAATTTCATTTTCTGATGAAATATCGGAAGATGAAATACCTCACGATACAATCGTAAATAAATTTGTTAATTGGTTCAGAATTAAAAAAAGCTAGGCGCACGTTTTTCGTCTGAATTATTATTTAGCCGAGATATATAACTCGGTTTTTAAAATTGTGCTTATAATTAGCGCTCTTTAATTCTAAAATTTTGCATTTTTGCCAAAATATCCAACTAAAGTTATAGAAATATTTCAAAAATTATCATCTATTCTAATGATTTATTTTTACCAAAATGTTGATATTGTAGTAGATGTCGATTAATCATATAGTAAAAAGGAAGGATAACGTATGGCAAATGTAAACAAAGTAGAGCTTAACCTAAGCCGTAAAATTGTGAATCCTTTTAAAACAACTCGCAAATCAACAACTAACCCCTTTAAATTTAACGATTTTGAAGGAAACACATTAGATGTTGCTATTTGTGCTGATGTTTTTGAAGGCACAAAAGGTGTAAACAAACTGAAAATGATTTCGTCTTCTGTAATCGGAAGTGTTACAAAAATCCGTAAAAGTATAACAGAACCGATTGTAAATTTTGCAAACAGAGTGAAAGACGTAATTACAGGTGCTTGGGATTACGCAAAAAATACTAATGTAGAAATTGCCGGACTTAAAAATATATCAGAAAGTATACATAATGCAGGAAAGGGTATATCAGAGTCTATTTCAGGAATAAGACAGAGTATATATGACAGCATGCCGCCTCTTTTACATAAGGATATTGCAGATATAGGAAGAGATATTTTGGCATCTTGCTCTTCATTAATAAGTATACATAACCACGAAAAAATATCGTCAGCAATGCCTGTTGAATCATTAGAAGCATTATGGAAAAAAGAAATCTCACTTATGGCTGAACAAGAAACTAAAAAAATAGCTTTGTCCTCCGATAAATCAATGAAAGCGCAGGTGGCATAATGAATAAAAATATTGCTGAAATTATTGACGCTCTCGGTGCACATGAAGATATTTCTTCAATAGGCGTTTTGGAAGAATTGGGAACAAATTCTCCTGATAATGAAATAAGAGAGTATACTTCTCGTGCTTTAGTAAGAAAGAATATACACGATTCTCTAAAAGTCGTTATCATTAATCAAGGTAAAGGTATTAATGACCTGTCACCTTCTGTTGCAATGAGCACAATTAATGAAATACTTTCACTGAAAGACAAATCGGAAGTTATTAAGATTTTGGACGATACAATAAATATGCATTCGGATGAAACAGTAAAAGAAAATGCTCGTTCAGTAAAATCTCTGTTAGCGTTAAGCTAAATAAAAAAATATAATACAAAAAGAGGGCGACTAAAAAGTCGCCCTCTTTTGAGTCTGCGGAAAAACCTCAAAATTGACAGATTTTTGAGGTTTTTCCGCAAGCTCGTTTTGTAAATATTTGTAAATATTTTTTAAAAATTAAGCAATAAAATTTGTTCATATGTGTTTATAAAATCGTACAAAAAAAGGAGTGTTTAGTATGGAAAACATCAGATCGGTCGCAGCAATGTGCGGAAAACGTGTTATTAAATATTCATCACCTGTTAAACCGATGGTGAATGTTAATATCACAAATACATCAGCGAGTGTTGAAAAATATATGAACGCAAGAGCACAACTTATGTGCGGTTTGCTTGGCATAACAAAATAATTATATTACTATTATTTTCAACCGACAAAATTGTAAAAATTGCCCTCTCAATTCTAAATATTACAAATTGTAAATATTGTATATATTTTTAAGCAATTTTTTCTAAATTAAATACTTTATATATATATAAAATATATACATAAAGTAAGGAGATATTATGGCAAATCAATATTCAATCAACAACAACTATTCTTTGCCTGAAATTGAATATCAAGCAGAAGAACTCAGAAAACGGCTTTTATTTTCTATGGCAAATTTTGCACAAGTAAGATTTTTGCGTGCTGTAAAACGTAGAATGGCCGGAGGCGAAACAGAATAGATTCATAGGAAAAAGTTTACAAAAAAGCGAGCGTTCTTAAAAAAGAACACTCGCTTTTTGTTTCTTTTAAGAATTGTAGGAAAATTGTTGAATTTTCCGCAATTTCTGTAAGTTAAAACTACTTGATTTCAACAGTTGCACCAGCAGCTTCAAGTTGTTTCTTGATAGCTTCTGCATCTTCTTTTTTAACTTGTTCTTTAACTGCCTTAGGAGCACCGTCTACTAAATCTTTTGCTTCTTTTAAGCCAAGACCTGTGATTGCACGTACTTCTTTAAGAACTGCGATTTTCTTATCAGCAGGAACAGATGCTAAAATTACGTTAACTTCAGAAGAACCTTCTTCAGCAGGAGCAGCACCAGCAGCAGCCGGAGCAGCAGCTACAGCTACAGGAGCAGCAGCAGATACACCGAATTTTTCTTCCATAGCTTTTACTAATTCAGCAGCTTCTAACAAAGTTAATTTTTCAATTGATTCTAAAATAGCTTCTACACTC
>CAJOPY010000168.1 GCA_905236505.1 Candidatus Gastranaerophilales bacterium | reverse complement strand
TATGGTGGGCGTTAGAAGACTCGAACTTCTGACCCTCTCCTTGTAAGGGAGACGCTCTACCAACTGAGCTAAACGCCCTTCTCTCTGACCGGCTCTTCTGCAAACTCTATTTGCACTCCGTGCCGATTGTCATCTGTATTCCGGCTGTCAACAATGATTATATTATTATAAACAAAATTCTTTGTCAAACATTTTATTTAATTTTTATTTTCTGTTCATTGAAAGCAGTACTTCTTGAGGTATATATGTGTTTTTTACTCCTGAGTCAGTATTAGCCATAAAGAATTCAACACTTTCACCTTCATTTATACCCAATTTTTCAAACGGTATACTTACATCTATTACATCTTCAAATACCATTTTTATACCTTCAGGGTTATCAAGGGTCCATATATCCGGATGAAGAACTGTAGTAAGTCGTATAGGATAAAGCGTTTCTTTTACCAGCGTAAGTGTTAGTTCATGTTCAAATTTTTCCATCAATATCGGATACGGATTATCAGTTCTGCTTATTAATCGTATGTGTGCACGCTCATTTGATTTTGTTGCATTTCTTGTATATATGTAAAACTGATTTATTCTGTCTACATAACTTACTTCACTGCTTCCCTTTGACATATGCAGTCTTAAATATATATTTTGTTTATCACACCCAAATTCTATTTTGTCTACGTTTTTGTTCTCTCTATACACCGGACCGTCCAGCATACTAATCATGCCGGCATGTTCCCAATTGTCAGAACTTTTAATCAAACCGTCCATTTTTGGTGTTATGGAACTTTTGGGCATTTTAAACGGCAATTCTATCTTGCTTATTATTGTTTTATCCAAATATTCAGGAGGCTTTTTACCAATTATGCTATATACGTGTTTTAATCGTTCTCTGAACATGTAGTCAAACAAAAAATCTTGACCTGAATTATTCGGTTCTCCGTACCACCAAAACCAGTCGCTGCCTTCGGCAATCATTAATTCTTTTCGTGCGCTGTTTATATGCGGAAAATCATGATTTTCTTTTTGAAATACGTCTAAGTCATCTTTTGTTGTTTTCAGTGCGCTCCAAGCTTTATTCTTTTCTTTGTCACCAACCCAATATTGGAACGTCTTATCTATAGAAGAGCCGGATGAGAGCTTTTTTAATATTTTTTTGTTCTTCTCTTGTTTTATATACTCGCTTATTAAGACTGTTTCTAATGTATCATCATTTTCTATTTTTCCGTATATATTTTCTAAAAATTCTATACCGTCGTTTTGATAATTTTCCCAACAATTTTCGCAATCTGATGCTATTGTTAATAAATGCGTACTGTCAGGAGATACAAGGACTTTGTTTTGTATTGTTTTGATTTTTTCGTATAAATCTCCTGCTGCCATTTGAGCATTTATTCCCGCATATTCAAAGTTTATAAGTGTAGGTATTGAACGATCTCTGAAAATTATATCTATATTATTTTTTTGGTTTTGGTAAGTATATACTTTTAAAAGATGATACGGATCGCTTAAATTTCCTTTAAAATCACGTATAAAATTAACATTTAACGAATTTGAAAGTACTCCTTCATCTGAAATTGTCCATTCAACACCTTCTTTAGCCAGCATCATAAGAGTTTTAGGGCAGATACAAAGTTCCGGAGGCCAAATTCCTTTCGGTCGTACACCAAATATATCTTCTATTCTGTCTAAACCGGCTTTTATTTGTAGTTTTGCATCATTAATAAGTCGTAGATTCTCCGGTAATCCGGTTTGTAAACTGCTGTATTTAACTGCATTTTTTGAATCAATTAATATCGGCAGAATAGGGTGGTAATAAGGACTTGTAGTAAGTTCTACTCTTCCTTGTCTTATATATTTTTTTATAGTCGGCACTATCTCTTTTATAATTTGTTTTTGTATATTTAATATTTCTATTCTGTCTTCTTGTGTATAACAATTTTTTTTATCCCATAATTCTTTTAATCTTGGATATCTTTCATAATGAACGGGGTCTATCCATACCAAATTAAAAACTGCCATTAAATCTGCATATTCGTGAGAATTAAAATCATTTATATCAAAATTATCCTTTGAAAATCTTTTTTGATACAAACTTCTGTACGTTTCGTTTTTGAAAACCATAGTCTCAAATTTGGTACTAAAAAAATTGTTAATAATAAATGATTTTTCATCATCGGAAAGGTGGTCCGAATCCGTTGCGGAAAGTTCCCAATGAATATCTGTTTTATTATTTTCCGCGTAGTCTAACAATGAGTCCAAAAGGGCAGGAACAATGTTAAAATTTAATTTCAAATTCGGAAATTTTTCCAGAAACAGAAACATATCCAAATAATCTTTAACAGCATGCAGTCTAACCCAAGGCATTAAATAAGTACCTTCCAACTCATAAACCGGCTGATGCATATGCCAATATATGGCAAGAGATAGTTTCTTTTGGTTATTCATCTTGAACATGATTATACATTAATACAAAAACTTCCGCAAGGATTTGTGAAGAGATTTGAATTTGTGTATAATAAAGATATTAATTTGAATTTTGTGAGGAAAACGGTGCAAAAAATTGAAATAGGAAAAGTTTATCGTCATTTTAAAGGAAATCTTTATAAAATTATTGGTTTTGCGAAACATTCGGAAACTTGTGAAGATATGATTATATATCAACCTTTAAAAACCGGTGAAAATTGGGTCAGACCTTATAAAATGTGGAATGAGGTTGTTGACGATAAGGGAACCTTACGCTTTACCCTTGCGGAGGAAACAGAATGATTACAAAAGATGTAAGAGAGTGGATAAAAAGAGTTGAAAATAAACAGTATTCTTATGAAGATGCAATGTATGAATTCACAAAGATTTCTGTTTATCTTACAAAAGAAGAAATTACAATGATAAAAAACAGGCTAAAAAACTCTTACATGTTATAATTATTTAATTTAGAATTTATAATTTGATTATTGAGGAGATAAAAATGAAAAAAGAGTTGATTTTTTTAGGACCGCCGGCATGCGGAAAAGGGACACAAACAAACTTGTTAGCTGAATATTTAAACTTTCCTCATATTGATACAGGTTCTCTTTTACGAGCCGAAATATCAAAAGAAACAGATGAAGGTAAAATTGCAAAATCTTTTATTGATAAAGGTCAGCTTGTTCCTCCGGAATTGGTAGGAAATATTATATCTAAGCGTCTGAGTGATAATGATTGCAATAACGGGTATGTGTTGGACGGTTATCCGAGAAGTTTAGCTCAAGCAAAAATGCTTGATGAGATTAATAAAAATATTGACAAAGAACCTGCTCTGTTTAAGGCAATATATTTTGATATTGATACACAAATATTGCTTGATAGAATTATACACAGACAGTCCTGCCCTAATTGCGGAGAAATATATAACAAAAAATTTAAGCCTTCAAAGATAGAAAATATTTGCGATAAATGCAATATTCCTCTCAAAACCAGAGCAGATGACAATGAAGAGGTTGCAAGAGCACGTTTTGAAACGTATTACAATGAAACAGCACCTTTAATTGAGTTTTATAAAAATAAAGGTGTTTTGTATAAAATTAACGCAAACGGTTCTATAGAAGAGGTTTGGGAAAGACTTTTAAAAGTAATTAATGAATAATTGTTTATGAAAATAAAAAAAATATCATTAAAAAATTATCGTAATTGTGAAAATGTAGAATTATTTTTTCCTGCAAATAAAACTTTAATTATAGGTAAAAACGCTCAAGGAAAAACTAATATACTGGAAAGTATCTTTTTTTTATCGGATTTAAAAAGCCCAAGAACCTCTTCTGTCGGAGATTTAATGCGTTTTAATAAATCTTTATTTGAAATAAATGCCTGTATTGAAAAAAATAATACAGAGATAGAGCTGGATTTTATTTATACCTCAGATAAAAAACGTGAGATGAAAGTAAACAATCTGAAAACAACAGCAAAAAATTTTAAATCTGTTGTAAAAACAGTACTTTTTTCAACAAAAGACTTGCTTCTTTTAAGAGGTGCTCCGGAAGACCGCAGAAATTGGCTTGACAGAGCCATATCTCAAATTTATCCTGCTTATGATGAAAGGCTTTCAAAATACGAAAAAATACGTATACAGAAAAACAATCTTCTAAAGAATGATGTTATAGATAATTCACTTTACGATATATATAACGAACAACTTGTGATAACCGGCGCAAATATTATCTTTTTAAGAAAAAAATTTTTGAAAGAAATAGAAAAAATTGCAAAAGAAAAACATTCAATAATAAGTGAAAATGAAGAGTTTAGTATAAATTATTCTTGTCCTAAAGATGAAGTATCTGAAATTTGTGAATATTTAAAACAGGAACTTGTTGAAAGGCGTCAGGAAGAATTTGCACGACGTCAATCTTGTGTGGGGCCGCACAGAGATGATATTACATTCAATATTAATAATATTGATGCTTCAAAATTTGCTTCACAAGGTCAACAAAGAACGATAGTATTGTCGTTAAAGTTATCCGAGCTTGAACTTATAAAAGAAAAAACCGGATATTACCCGATATTGCTTTTAGATGACGTACTTGCGGAACTTGATGACAGGCGTCAAAACTATTTGTTAAAATCTATTAATGAAAATACGCAAACTATAATAACATCTGTAGATACTGTACTTTTTGAAGAAGAATTTTTAAAAGATGTTACAATATATAATGTGGAAAACGGAAGTATAAAACCAAATATAAAAGGAAATTGCTTATGATTTTAGTTACAGGCGGAGCAGGGTATATAGGAAGTCACTGTGTTTTAAAACTTTTATCAGACGGAATTGATGTTATCGTTTTTGACAGTTTAGAATTAGGACACAGAGAAACGATTGAAACGCTGAAAAGATACGGTAGTTTAAAATTTGTTCAAGGAAATTTAAAAAATATAGATGATATTCGCGGTGTTTTTATGTCAAATAAAAATATTGAATCCGTTATTCATTTCGCCGGATATTCGCAGGTGGCAGAAAGTATAAAAAATCCGCAAAAGTACTATTATAACAATGTTTATGGCACACTTAATCTTTTAAATGCAATGTTGGAATTCGGTGTAAAACAAATAGTTTTTTCTTCAAGTGCAGCAGTATACGGTGAACCAAAGTACACACCGATAGATGAAAATCATCAATTAAATCCGATTAATCCGTATGGTAATTCTAAACTTATTGTGGAAAAAATACTAAGTGATTATGACAAAGCGTACGGATTAAAATCGGTAAGTTTAAGATATTTCAATGCTTGCGGAGCGGATTCAAACGGGATTATAGGAGAGATGCATAACCCTGAAACGCATTTGATTCCTAATATACTAAAAAGTGATAAAGAAGGTTCTTTAAAACTTTTCGGAACTGATTATGATACAAAAGACGGAACTTGTGTAAGGGATTATATAAATATTGATGATTTAATAAATGCACATATTTTGGCACTTAAGTATTTGCAAACAAATAATAAAAGTGATTGTTTTAACTTAGGAACAGGCGAAGGAAACAGTGTTAAAGAGATTATAGAATTATGTGAAAAAATTATGTGTAAGCCGGTAAAATATGAGATACACCCGAGAAGAACCGGAGATCCTGCCGTGTTAACAGCAGATAATACAAAAGCAAAAGAAATTCTGAATTGGATTCAGGAAAAAACATTATCTCAAAGTATTCAAAGCGCATATGAGTGGGAAAAATATAAAAATAGCGCAGAATAAATTCAAAACTTATTTAGATAAGAATTTTTTAACCCAGCCGTCAATAATTTTTAACGGACTTCTGGTCAGAGCAAGACTCCAAGACGGAATATCTTTTGTGATAACGGATAAAGCTCCTATGTTAGCGCCTTCCTCTATTTTTACAGGTGCAACAAGAACGGAGTTTGAACCGACTTTTACATTATCTGATATAATAGTTTGAGATTTTACTTTGGTTAAAGGATTATAATTAGCTGTAATTGTACCGGCTCCGATGTTAACATTATTGCCGATTACACTGTCACCTATGTATGAAAGATGACAAGCATTTGTATGTGACTTAATTGTTGCCTTTTTTACTTCCACAAAATTACCGATTTTAACCTCATCATCTACGATTACATCACCTCTCAAGTGGGCAAACGGACCAATTTTGCAATTTTTGCCAATAATATTTTTTCCTTCAATATATGTAGAAGGATAGATTACGGTATCCGGCTCAATTTTTGTTTCCGGATCAATCCAAGTTGTATTCGGATCAATGATTGTCACTCCGTTATCCAAATGCTTTTTGATTACTTTTTTATTTAAAATAGAAGATGCTTCCGCGAGATTCGCTTTAGAATTTATGCCAAAAATTTCTTCGTTATTTTTAAGAATAAATGCGTTAACATTAAGCCCATTGGAATTTCCCCATTTTATAATATCAGTTAAATAATATTCGCCTTGAGCATTATTTGTTTTAAGCTCGGAAAAAGCGGGTTTAACTTTTTGCCAATTTAAACAGTAAATTCCTGCATTAATTTCTTTAATTTGTTTTTGTTCGGAAGAGGCATCTTTTTCTTCAACAATACCGTCTAAAGTGCCTTTTGAGTTCCTAATAATCCTTCCGTAATTAGTCGGATTATTGTAAATTGCACTCATAACTGTTAAATCTGAATTATTATCTTTATGAAATTGAACAAATTCTTTTATCGTATCAGATGTAATAAGCGGAGTATCCCCGCATAATATTACAATTTCTCCGTTAAAATCATTTAAGTACGGAAGAACCATACTTACGGCATGACCGGTTCCCAATTGAGGTGATTGCAGAACTGTCTTGGCATTGTTATAATTATCAGAAACGAATTTAGTAACATTTTCAGCTTGATGTCCTACTATTACATAATTTTCATCAGCAAGCCCTGTGTTATTAACAGCATCTATAACGTATCCTAACAGAGTTTTATTAAAGATTTTATGTAAAACTTTAGGAGTTTCGGATTTCATTCTTGTGCCTTTTCCGGCAGCCAAAATAACAGATTTTAACATAAAAAATACCTCTCTAATGTGAATATTATACCATGATAAAATTTGAACAGCTCCTCTTGTTTTAAAATATTTATTTGATATACTGAGTTTATACAGGTTATGGCGAGTATCGTCAAGCGGTTAAGACTTCGGATTGTGGTTCCGACATGCGTGGGTTCGAATCCCACTACTCGCCCCATAAAATACCCGATGACTTTTGTTATCGGGTATTTTATTATGCGTTAAGTTTGGTGTTTTAAAGAACCCTACCAAGCGGAGCTTGGTCTGGGTTCGAGCGAGGTACCTTTTTTCAGGACATTTGGTCGGAAGTAGTTTTCTGTCATTGCGAGGGCAAATGCCCGAAGCAATCCAACTTTTGCCAATTTTAAAAGGTCGGAAACGAGTTGATTCAAAATGTCTGGAATGTCCGGTTTTGGTAACAAAAATGTCCGCAAAAAGATTTTTGAAATAGTAAATATCAGCCTTAAATGCTGACAAAATCTAAATCGCACAAACGGACAAAAATAGGTGATTTGAATTAATGGTGCAAAAAATTGCACCCTACCGACTTGGTTTGTATTTTCATGATAAAGTATTAAAAAAGGAGTTTTCATGAAAAATATTTTATCAATAGTGCTATTGTTATTACTAGTTTCAAGCATTCCGGCAAAAGCTATTACTTTGAAAGAAATAGCTAAAAAAATTTATACTTCACCACAAGAAGTCTTTGAAAATAAAGTCAGTGAAATACACGAAAAATATATACAACAATTAATAAATGATTATCTTGCATTTTGGACTTTAAAAGATATAGAACTCCCGTTAATTGGAATTGATATGACAAATATAAAAGTAACTACAGGAGCGAAAAATTTTCCGGAATCAATGGAACAACAAAAAACAGCTATAGAAAAATCACACCAAAGTTTCTTGGCAAATAAAAATAATATGTCCAACAACAAATTTATATACGATAAACTCGGAAATATAAACAATGGATACAAAGTTATAAAAGAAGCATTGGAAGATTCTTTTACTGAAACATATAAACAATACAACAAAGAATTGCAAGAAATACGAATTCCATATGAATTACCTCCCTATACTTGTGACTCACATGGAAAGTGCACTGTTAGTTCAAAATTTGCACAAAAATTAAATGTTGGTATCATTGAAAGTCCACAAGAATTATATAATGAAGTAGTAGCACGACGAGATATACATTACAACGAAATAAACAATTTAATAGATGGAAATATTGCATTAATTGATAAATATAGAAATGAAATTGAAAATTATAGTATCCAATATGAAACAAAAAAATTAAATAATTTCTATAAATCATATGGAAAGATACAAAAATGCAATACACAGTTTCATGATCCAATATTTACTAATATAACTCCT
>CAJOPY010000167.1 GCA_905236505.1 Candidatus Gastranaerophilales bacterium | reverse complement strand
TAATCATAAAATCTTCAAGAGAATCTTCTTTTCGTTTTATTATTGATGAATACAAATAACTGAAACCTGATTGCAATGTTTTAAAAATGCCTAAATTTAGGATTGTATTAAACGATATAGAAATCGGATAATCAAAAAATTTTTTAAGGTAATAAATTCTGGATATTCGCTTTCTTTTCAGCATTACATTATCTGTTTTATTCGGATCAGGTCCATTTTTAGAAAGTTTTATATTTTCATATAAAAACATATCTTCCGACAAAAGTTTTCCTTGAAGGGGAAGAAGTTCTTCCCATAAATTTAGTATCTCTGTATTTTTTGTGAAAAATCTGTGTCCGCCTATATCAATACCATTTCCGTTATAAAAAACGGTTTTTGATATACCGCCGGGAATGTCGCATTCTTCTATAATAACAGGAAGAATGTCGGTTGTCTTTAGCAGTTCATAACCTGCTGATAATCCTGCAGGACCGGCACCAATTATTATGGCTCTTTTTCTCATAACTATCTCCAATTTATATAGTAACATAATTGTTTATGAACTGTTAATAATCAAAAAAAAGAGGTTGCTCAAAATAATGAACAACCCCTTTTTCTTTATAAAAAGCGTATATTACATCATACCGCCCATACCACCCATGCCTGCCATTGCTGACATATCCGGAGCCTTTGTTTCTTCCGGAACATCAACTACTGCAGCTTGGGTTGTTAGTAACATTGAACCTACTGATGCTGCATTTTCTAATGCACTTCTTGTTACTTTTGCAGGGTCTACGATACCTGCTGAGAACATATCTGTGTATCTGTTTAACAGAGCGTCATATCCGTATGCACCCTTTTCGCTTCTTACATTATCTACAACGATATCACCTTTTGCTCCTGCATTATCAGCAATTGCCCTTAAAGGTACATCTAAAGCGGCTGTTAAAATTTTGTATCCGCTTTTTTCATCATCAGAATCAAATGTTATAGAATTTAATTTTGATTCAAGTTCTTGTTGTACTCTTATTAAAGCAACACCGCCTCCCGGTACAATACCTTCTTCGTTAGCAGCTCTTGTTGCATTTAGAGCATCTTCAATTCTTAATTTTCTTTCTTTAAGTTCAATTTCTGTTGCAGCACCTACTTCTATAACGGCAACACCGCCTGATAGCTTAGCCATACGTTCTTGAAGCTTTTCTTTATCGTATTCACTGTCAGAAGCCTCAATTTGACGTTTGATAAGATTAACTCTTTCCGCTACTGCTGCTTTTGTTTCATTTCCTACTACGATAGTTGTTTCGTCTTTTGTTACAGTAACTCGTTTTGCTGTACCCATCATATCAGTAGTAATGTTTTCAAGCTTCATACCGAGTTCTTCGGTAAACATCTGTCCGCCGGTAAGAATTGCGATATCTTCAAGCATTGCTTTTCTTCTGTCACCAAATCCCGGAGCTTTTACAGCAACCGCTCTTAAAACTTTTCTCATAGTGTTTACAACGAGTGTAGCAAGAGCTTCACCTTCAACATCCTCTGCAATCAATAAAAGTGAACGACCGTCACGTGCAACTTGTTCCAAAACAGGTACCAAATCAGCGATTAAATTAATTTTTTTGTTTACACAAAGTACATAAGCATCTTCTAAAACTGCTTCCATTCTTTCCGCATCGGTTACAAAGTATGGTGAAATGTAACCTTTATCAAATTGCATACCTTCTACAACTTTCAGATTGGTGCCGAATGATTTTGATTCTTCAACGGTAATAACTCCGTCATGACCAACTTTTTCCATAGCTTCCGCTATAAGCTCGCCAATTTCTGAATTATTTCCGGCTGATATTCCTGCAACTTGTGCAATTTCTTCTTTAGTTGAAACTGATTTTGATAAATCTTTAATTTTACTAATAGAAATTTCAACAGCTTTATCAATACCACGTTTCATAGACATTGGATTTGCGCCTGCAGTAAGATTTTTTAGACCTTCTCTTACTATAGCTTGAGCTAAAACTGAAGCTGTTGTTGTACCGTCACCTGCAACATCATTTGTTTTAGATGATACTTCTTTTAAAAGTTGAGCACCTGAATTTTCTAATCCGTCTTGAAGCTCAATTTCTTTCGCTATAGTAACACCATCGTTTACAATTTGCGGAGCACCGAATTTCTTTTGCAAAATTACGTTTCTTCCTTTTGGTCCGAGCGTAACTTTTACAGCATCCGCAACTGCGTCTATACCCTTAAGAAGCGCTTTTCTTGCTTCTTCTTCAAAAACTATTTTCTTTGCCATTTTATTTTCTCCTTTTTATTGAAGGCACTAAGTTATTAGGCATTAAGGCATTAAGAAATTTTAAATTATACAATAAGAGCTTAGTGCCTTATTGCCCTATTGCCTTACTATCCTTTATTCAACAATTGCCAGTGCATCTTTAATAGACAAAATTTTGTATTCTACTCCGTCCATTTTAACTTCTGTACCTGCATATTTAGCGTATAGAACTATGTCACCAACATTTACTCCCATAGGTTCTTTCTCACCTTTTTCATTGGTTTTACCTTCTCCTACTGCAACAACTTCGCCTTTTTGCGGTTTTTCTTTTGCGCTGTCCGGAATAAAAATACCGCCTGCAGTTTGTTCCGTGTCTTCAATTACTTTAATAACAATTCTGTCTTGTAGTGGTTTTAATGCCATAATATAATCCTCCTTCTTATATGAATTCTATTCTACACAATTATATTTATACTATAAACTTCCCTCCTTTTTTAAAAAGTTAAGAAAAATTTAATATTTCATTTTGAATTATAAAGGCGCAAAATTTTAAAATTTAAAGCGTATTTGAAGTGAATAATTTTATTTAAAAAGGGTAGCTCTATCTAAAGCGGGAGAGTAGGCAAGGGGCGACTATTTAACGAAAAATAGAAAATTATAAATGAGTAAATATGCGGATAAATTTGTTTAATTTGATTACGCTAATATAATTATGTGTTAAGCAAGGTTTAATATAAGAAATATTTATAATTATTTTCAATTTTCTATTCAAAAATTTGAGTGTGTTTATACACCTGCGTATCGTTTTTGTCAGAAACTAATAATTCAACCGACAAAGACAGCAGGCTAATTAAGCAACTTTTGTTTGTTCGTTGTCTTGAATTCCTGAGGTCATTTTTTCATGAGCTTTTCTTGTATTTGAGTAAGTTAGCATAGGAATTAATACGCCCAAGATTATCGGAGAGATTACTGCCGTTACCAAGAATCCCGGTATAGAATTTAATCCTCTTGCAATTTTTGATATTGTACTTTGATTTAATTCGCCGTTATCTTTCATTAACTTTTTGATGATGCCATTTGTTTCAGCATTATCTGCAAGTTTTTCAAAAAATTCTTTTATTTGTTTATTTTTTTCTCCGACACTTTTCTCTTTTATTGAGTCCAACGTAAAAGTTTTTTCATTGAATACTTCGGAAGCTTTTGTTGATTTTGAAAGGATTTTTTCTAAATCGCCGCCTTTTTTGTCAATATAATTAATAAAATTAATCATTTTTTCTTTGTTGGTAATTTTGTCGTACAAAGCTTCCAACTCAGTGTTTTTAAATACGTGTAAATCGCTGTACGGATTTATTACGTCTAAAAATTTATGAAATTTGTTTTTGTCTTTAGAAGCACGATTAGTAAGTACAAAACCTTGCTTACTTTCGTAAGCATTGACTATAACTTTTTGTAAAATAGGAACCGTAAATACGACAGCTAATGAAGATATCGGGTCACGAACCATTATTTCTTTTACTTCTGACCAATCTCGGTTTCCTTGCTCATCAACGTAAGCTCTCTTGTATGCTCTGCGTCCTCTCGGAACAATTAGACCGAATATTGATAAACAGGCCATAAGTGAAGGTGTAAAATTTATTCCGTCATATTCAAATTCTCTTTGTATCCATGACGGAACCTTTTTAGTTATAAATTTACCGAATTTTGATACCAAATTCTCTGAATTTATACCTTTTCCTTTAAACGAAACTTCTGAAGATTTTGCATTATCTTTTCGTGAATCGTTTTGTTTTTTTTGTTCTTCAAGTTTGTTGACCATTCCTTGAGCACCGGGAGCAACGCTATTCCAAGCATATAAGCTTGGTAAAACAGAAAGTCCTCCCAGAGTAAGAGCAACTGAGCCTACATTAAATGCTAAACGCTTTGTTGCAAAGTTGTTTTTTATATTTTCTGCCGCGTTTTTATCTATTTCACTAAAATTAGGATTTCTGTCAATTGCATCTGTCCCGAATCCGTGAACAGCTTTTATAACTTCATCAGCTTTATATGTGGTTTTTTTGCCGTTTGATGTAATTGAAAGTCTGCACAAAGAATCTAAATCAGATGATGTGGAAATAATCTTTTCATTAAGTTTTTCAAGAATATTATTTAAACCTTCTTTATTTACTTTACTATCTTTAGAATCAAGTTTCTTTAATTCTTGTAAGATATATTCAACAGTTTCTTCCGGTTTTTTATCATTCGGAATAGTATCTTTATAAAATTTTTCAAGATTATATCTGCTGAATTCCTTCTTGAACATTTCTTTATTTTTCTTTAGTTCCTGCGTGAACTTAGGACTGTCAAGAAGTTCTTTAAAATTATCACCTAATGCTTTTATTAAGCGAGTATTAGTTCCGGCCGTTTTACAGTATTTTGAAGTAGCCCAAATCATAAACGGAGCAACACCTATTAGATAAGGGCCCGTAGAGCCTTCTCTTCCTCCTACTTCGGCAGCTTCTTTAAAATTGTATTCTCCTGTTATATCTTTATCTCTGTACAATCCGGTAAGCGTTCTGGGGAAAGTCATGCCCAAACCGTCTTGTATTAAAAACGAAACCCAATAACCTTTGTTTTCAATTCCCTGCATCAAAGCGCCGGCACCGGTTAAAAGTGACATACCTGCTGATGACTTAAAGGAAGTGTCGTTTCGTTTTTTTGCGAGAAAATCTGTTGTTTGACTGTGATTGCTTAATGAAGCTACTTTCAATATATAATCCCTATTCAACTAAGTGTAATCTGTACACTATTATACATTTTTTTTTACATTAGTACAAGTAAGTATATAGAATTTGTTATAAATGTTTACAATCTAATAGTGCGGAAAATCATAGAATATTTATGTCCGCCATAGTAAACAATCATAGAAACAAAGTAATTTTCTAAGTCATTGACTTCCAAAAAGGTTTTTACGGGTTCTCTTCTTTTAGAACTGTCAAATTTTCCGACAACTTCCAAAAACTTCATGTGAACTTTTTGTGATTTTGTTAATTTCGGTTTCGGAATATGTTCATCATAGAACGTTTCAGGGGTATAATCTCTGTCATAAACCGGAATTATATGAACAACTTTTCCGTTTTGTTTGAATAGTATATACCATTTGCCTTTATGTTCTCTTGGAGTAAGCAAATAGTATCCCGGCTCTATTGTTATGTTTTTGAAATAAATGGCGGAATTTAATCTTAAAAGCGGATAAACAGACCAAGTTGTATCTTTCATATCATAATATTGATCCGGATCAATATTATGTTGGTATGAAAAATCTGCGGGTTCTAAGTTGTTGTATATATCAGAATAGTTTTTTGTAGCTTTTGGTTGTTCACTGTATCCTGCAGAATAGTCATTATTTTCGTAGTATGTTTGATAAGCATCTTTGTCATCAATAAGATTATTATTATTGTTATTCATCTGTTTAAGAGCGGGGATGTCATCTTCTTTGTCAAGACTGTCCGGGTCTATATCATCATAGAATCCGGGAGGAGTTCCCACATAAACATCTTGGTCTGCACAGCAAAAATAATTCATCCCGAAAAATATAAAAGTTAAAAACAGAATAAAAAACTTTTTCATCATACAATTATTTTAATTATAATTGGATTAAAATCAATAGTATATAAAAAGTATTCTTTTAATTTTCTATCATTAAGTTCATAAATTCTATATCGTCGTAATCAACGTATGCTGTTTGCATGATATTTTTTCCGGTTTTAATTGTAACTTCATTTATTCCGTTTTTTTTGATAAGATGCGGAGGAAGTTTAATTTTTTGTCCGTCACCGTTAATTTGAATTTCAGCGACCTTATTTCCGTTAAAATAGACTTCGGGGGGAGAAGCGTAAGCATTCGGACGTTTGTTTTGATTCATTGTTCTTGCCATAAGCGTATCAATACCTATAATTGAGCCTATTACCAGATATACAGGTGAATTTAAGTTTAGATTTTTGAGATTAAATCTTTTTGTGAAAAAAGGCCCGATGGCTTCTGTTTGGAATTCGCTTGCATTTGCAGAATTATCGGAATAACTGTTGTCACCAAGATGGTGCATTTCAGAATCTATTGAAATATCATGAGCGTTAGATTTTTCAATGCCGATTTCAATAGGTTTAGTGAAAGTTTTTTCGTTAATAGTCATGGAAAAAGGTTTATATTTATTTTTTTGAACAGACATTATGGAAGTACCGTCAATAGAGGTATCTAATTCAAAATATCCGTCTTTGTTAGTTTTAGTAGAATAATTTTCTTTAGGAAAAGCTATAGTTGCACCGCTTATGCCAATTCCTGTATTTTTATCAATAATTCTGTTTTGGAGAGTTGAACCTTTTTCCGAGACGTGTCCGGTAATTGTATCAGAGTACACGGGGGAAAGAGAAAAAAATAATAATAAAAAAGCATAAAATTTATTCATAGGATTATTATTAAGAAATAGTATTTTGTAATAAATTAGACGATTGGACAAACTATTTGAAAAATTTTTATTTTTTTGTTTTAATAGTTTAAGAAAAAAAATTTGACAAAAGAATAAGCCGATGTGATGGAATTGGTAGACGTGCCAGACTCAAAATCTGGTGTAGGCAACTACGTGTCGGTTCGACCCCGACCATCGG
>CAJOPY010000166.1 GCA_905236505.1 Candidatus Gastranaerophilales bacterium | reverse complement strand
TTTGGTGATTTGTCAAAAGGTATAGAGTATAAAAAAGAGCTCTTTGAAGATGAAAATGCACCTTTAATAAAAATGGGAATAGAGTACAATGATTACAGGTATAATCCGGAGGAAGTATTTGATACAAAAAACAGAGTTTTATATCGTGGTGAAGTTAATCCGGAAGATTTAGAAGCAGGAACTCCTTTATACGATTTATATCTAGAACAATGGCTGGGAGATAAACCAATGCCAACAAAAAAGGAATTAGATAAACGAACAAGAATAGGCGAATTGATTTATGTAGAAGAATATACCCGTTCGGACGGAACAAAAGTTTCCGGATATTACAGGGCGTATCCGAAGAAATAAAAAAATAATATTTTAGCTTGCGGAAAAACCCAAAAATTGACAGATTTTTGAGGTTTTTCCGCAGACTCATTTTAGTAATAAAAGTTAAGCTTTTGGTTTTTATCCAAAAGCTCTTTTTTGTGTAAAAAAAACGAAGTATTACTTCAGAAAGGAAAAATTATGACTTACGAATACACAGTAGAAAAAGACAATTTAGTGAAAAAATTATCAAAAGAAGATGAAGAAATGTTAGTGAAAAACATATCTTCACATTTTGCAAGCTGGAACAAAGAACGTTCCGAAAACCTTAGTATGGCACAAAAATTAAGCGATGAAATCTTTTTTAAAAATGAATATATTCCATCAGGCGATAAAACACAAAGATGGAAAAGCAAAATAAAAATGTGCAAAACTTTTATGTTTTATCAAACGCTTAAATCTTATATATGGAGAAATACTTATGCAAATGTAAACAGCATGTTTGATGTATCAGGCGAAAATCACGATTCGGATAATGCAAGTAACAAGCAAAAAGCAATGCTCGTTGATATTATGGAAAAAATGGATTACCAAAAAACTTGTGACCAAATTATAGATAATGCCCTTCTTTACGGAGAACTCATATCTTTTACGTCTTGGAAAGTTAAAACCGAAGAATATCGTCGTCCGATAGACTTTTTTGCATCTCAAAATCTTACCCCTGATAAAAAAGCAAAAGTCTTGGACGCTTATGAAAAAGGCAAAAACTTTTGGACTGACGAAAAAGTAATATATAACAATCCGTATATCTATCCCGTAAATCCGGCTGATATCGTTTTTGATTCAAGTCAAGCTGATGACTGGGATAATTGTCCCAAAATTTATCGTGCTTATAAAACTCCAAATGAAATTATAAATAATCAATTGTATGCATTATCAGCAGAAGAAAAAGAAGAAATAACGGCTCTTACAAAAAATAGCACAAATCAGAATTTAAAATCGGAAAACGATATACTGAAAGGAAGTACAGTTGAAGTATTGGAACATTGGGGCGATTTAAAATTGCCAAACGGAAAACTCCTAAAAAACTGGCATGCAGTAATTGTTGCCAGAAAATACTTGGTTTTATTCCAAAAAAACGATGCGCTTATCAATCCGTTTTCATATGGTGCATTAGTTCGTGATCCTGATACAAAAAGAGGAATAAGCCCTTTATATAGTGTACTTTCGCTTTCGCAAGTGCAGGAAGACTTGCTTAATCGCACTTGTAACCTTCAAACATTAAGCGAGAATCCTCCTCTGTTGGCTCCGGAAGGCTTTTTTGATGATGATGAACTGCAGCTTTATCCCGGCAAAATTATTGAGTATGGTGACAATCTCACACCTTCTGCAGCATTTCAACAAATGCAATTTAATCCGCAAATCTTTGTTCAGGATATTACTTTCTTAAATGATTTAATGTCTGAAGTATCCGGAATTTTTCCGAATATGGTTGGTTCAATTGAAGAAGGCGGAACAAAAACCGCAACGGAAATTAATGCAAAAACGCAAGGTCAAATTACTCGTCTTGCAATGATTGTAGATATAATTAACCAAGACCTAATTATCCCGAACGTAGAAAAAGTAGCCAAGCTATGTGCGGATTTTAAAACCGGAACGGAAACAATATTTGTATCACACGACAATAAACCGGAGTACATAGAAATAGATGATACAATTCGTCAAGGGAAATACAAATATACATATTCAGACCGTTCAACAACAGCGCTAAAATCTGAACAGGCAGATATGGTAGTAACAGCAGCAGAGAAGTTTGCCCAAGTAATACCTTTGAATATGCAGGAAATCTTCCTATGGTACTTTGAACAAAAAGGTGTAGATAATCCGGAAAGATTCTTGGGGGTAAATAATGGGGTAAATATTGGAAATGAAAATCAACAATCTCAACCTCAAAATGCAGAAACTAATATAAATCCCGTAATGCAAATTCTCGGACAAATAGCAGAAAAAGGTAAAAAAGAAATAGATATATCAGATATAGTATCCAAATTGAAAAGAAATAAAACAAAGAAAGGAAAATAATTATGCGTTTTAAAAATTATATAAACAGATATAATCAACAAAACCGAATATATTCAGAAGAAGATTTGTTGGCAATGACATTGACCGATTTGCTTGATAATGAGCCTTCAATAGTTGCTCAAGATAAAGAAATAGGTATCCCGAATTATGAAGAATTAAAAAATTCGCCAAATACACACTGGATAGATTCATATATAAATCAACAAGGACAAAAAGAAGGCGGGTACTACGGTAGTATACAACCAAATAATGTATATGGTTTTGCGCCGGAAAAAACAACAGAACCGGTAGAAAAATTAAACAGTTTAAGACCAATTAAAAATTTTGAATCAACCCCTGTATTGGAAGGCGGCATAGAGGAAAATGTGTATAAACTTCCAGATGAAACAAAAGAAAATATCTTAAATAACGTTAATAATAAAGAGCAAGAAAAATTGCTTAATAATAAATTTTCATCAGACGTTAATAATTTAATACCACAAAATACTGATGCAGATAACATTCCAGAAGATTCGGAGTACCTTTTAGAAGGCGGCATCTCAAAAAGCAATTTGGACAAGCCAAATAATATATTTAGGCAAAATTTAAACAAAGCAAGATGGGCATATAAAGATTTGACACCCAAAGAGAAAGGTCAAAAGTATTTGTCAAAACATATGTCTTGGTGGACACCGACAGAATACTACGGTTTAGCAGAAACACTTGCAGATGAAGGGAAACCACATGAAAAATATACTAAAAATAATGATTTTACAAAACTTGGTGCGATAGAAGATTCACATACAAGAGAATTACTGGCTCAGAAAGTAGAAAGGTGTCGTAAAGCTTGTCCTGTAGGGCCATATACACAAACAGCATTAGAAGATGTAGATGTAGTAATACCAAAAGACGATTCTGAGTTTACAAAAAGTGTTTTGCGTTCAGATGAATTGAAAGAATTTGTAGAAAAGAATTATGACAGATTAAAATCCGGTGAGGTAATAAACAGTTCAATTGAATTTAAAAGGCCAAATATTGAGAATATAGCGGATATTTATACAAAAAAAGATGAAATTAAACGTTTTACGGTATTGCATAATATAGATATATCAGATGCAAAGATGGAATCTGACGGAAGTATAACAATGAAAATAGTAGATTACTATGATTTTACAAGATTACCGCAAGAAAATTATGACATAAAGAATCTTTATGAACAAATGAAAGAACAAGGATTAAAACAAGTAACTAAAAAAGTGATTAATAATGCTTTTAATATAGCTAATAATCGTGCATATGAACAACAAAAACACGGAAAATTGAAACCGTATGTTATATACAAAAAAATAACATACAAACTATAATATAATACAAATAAGAAAAAACATAATTATACATATAGTTGTATATGAAAAGCCGGCAAAATATATGCAACTATATGTTTTATTATGTAATAAAAAACTATTTTGTACAGATAAATTATGATGCAAAAGCGTATTAATTAAAACAAATAAACATTGTGTGATTAATGCAATTATTGCAAAAGCAATATACAAGTAAAAAGTTCCAAAATAATGTAAAAACACAAGCTCTGTTAAAATGCTATTAAAATTATCAGGAATGATAATAATAATAAAATCTAAAATCATTAAAAAATATGACGAAATCAGAAATGTATGAAAGAAATGCCATTTTTTAGTCCAATTGTAGAAGTTTGTAATTTTATTAAAAAAGCTTTTAAACATAAGCATATCATAACATCAAACGCAAAAAGAATCAATACTTGAAAGGAAAATATATTAAATAAATTTACTTTAGTGTAGACGATAAAGAACTCAATACAAGTGTTTTAAATAAAGTTGCAAAACGCTCTAGCGGTAAATTGTAAGTATTTCATTATGTTCTTGTAAGTTACATTTATGAGCTTCTTTGCCATCAAACATAATACCTCCTTTTCAATTTCTCACTCTATGGTACTTAATCCTTATTATGAAGGTGTGTTAATTCATTAAGGTATTCTTCATAAGCTTTTCGCATTTTAGGTAATAATTCATCAAATTCTTCTTTTGTAGGTCGTCTTATTATGTGTCCGTCGTATAATATCACGGCTAAACGGTTTAGTAAAAAACCGTATTTGGGCCAGTATGCTCTATAAACGTGCTGGCCATTCCATTCAAGTAAGTATAAAAAATTAGCTTCCTGATTTTTTATCATATATTTTTTTGCATATTCTCTTAAAGTAACTTGTATATCTACCGACTGCATATTTTCATCAATTTCCATAATTTTATATTCATTAGGCAGAAGTTTTTTAGTTAATTCTTTATTATTTTTTATAATCTCTTTATTTTGGTGTAATCGGACATCCAAACAAAGTTGGTTGTATTCTTTAATATTATATTTATAGAATTTTCCGTTTTTAAAAAGCCAATAACGCGGATTATCAAAAACAATACCTTTTTCTTTTTTTATAACTTGGAAAACTTTGTATCCGTGCCAATTCATAATAAAAACGATTTTAATTTTGTCGGAGCCGTTAAAACGTTGTTCTGCACGATTGATAACGTATTTAGGCAGGTTTTTCCCATGCACGGAATTTGCACCAAAAGATACACCGAAAGAAGAAATGAATAAAAAAAGAAGAAAAAGAAAAGAGATATAAAATAGCTTAAAACATTTATTATTCATAAACATATTGTATAAAATAAAAAAGAAAAAGTCAAATTAAAAAAGGAAAATACATTAAATAATTGTACAAAATGTAACAGCCTTTTTGCTTTAATATAAAGGTGGGAATGAGTGTTTAATTATACTCAAATTCAACATATTAAAGCATTTCCCACTCTACTAACTAATTCACCAAATTTAAAAGAATTTGTAAAAAATCCAAATAATGTTGAAGATATTATTGACAATAAATATCCGGATGGAATATTTTTTGAATTTGGGAAAAAGAATCTTTTACTAAAAAATGAATACGATAGATATAGTTCATTACAACATGCAAAAGTTATTAATCCTAA
>CAJOPY010000165.1 GCA_905236505.1 Candidatus Gastranaerophilales bacterium | reverse complement strand
TTGGGTTCGGTAGAACTGCGTACGGAGAATTACCCGTGAATACACAAAAAAATAGCAAGGGAGAGATTCGAACTCTCGACCTCACGGGTATGAGCCGTGCGCTCTCACCAACTGAGCTACCTTGCCATATCATTATTCTTTTTACAAAGTTTATTTTCGCACAAACATTTTTAAATATCAAGCCGTTCATTATACATACAAGTTAGATAAAGCTTGTTTCTATACAATATTATTAATTTATAAAAAATGAATTACCTCTCTTAATAATCACTTATAATATATAATACTATGCCTATATTTTGGATCCTACTATAAAATTAATAAAAAAGCTGACACTTTAAATGTCAGCTTCTTCCGCATAAAACTTAATCTTATTTATCATTTCTTCTGTTTGCATCAAAAGGTGCGGGTCCATTTTTCCAATCTTCCGGTTTTTGAAAATCCGGATTTATCTGCCTTTTGGCTTTATCAAAATGATGGTGATGATGTATCATTTTATAAGGGCACCTGTTTTGCATGCCTCCTTGTGGTCCCAAACCATATGGAGCCATCATCGGCGGACGATGTGAAGCAGAAAATAAGCATAGCGCGCAATATACTCCAACAAACGTTCCAAGTGCAATAATTAAGAATTTTTTAAACTCTTTGTTGTGACAAAAACATTTGCATTCTTTTTCTTCGTGTAATTTTTCTTCTTCTGACATATTAACTCTCCTTATTTTTTGTATACGCAAATTAAACGAACAAAATCTAAAAATTGTTCATTTTTATATCAGCGGAGCAAAAACTTTATAATACAAATAAAACGATACAGCAATAATTAACCAACCGCTAATTTTCATAAGTATATCCGTAAATCCGGCAAATTTTTTTATGTTTTTTATTCCGGATGTAAAAAGACCGGCAACTATAAGTATTAATCCTTGTCCGATTGCAAAAAGGAACAACATAATTACAGCCGCTGCCATATTTTTACCCATAGCTGCAAATACCATAATACCTGCAAGTATTGGTGTTGAACAAGGAGTTCCGGCAAGAGCAAACGCTATACCCAATAAAAGCGGGTATACCACAAGAGAGCTTGTATTATTCTGAGGCATTGATTTTATGATTACAGGAATTTCAAAATCCAGAATTCCGGTTATTTTCAATCCTATAATCAGCAATAGTGAAGCCATAATTATTGTAAAATACCCGCCAAAAACAGAAGCAAAAACACTCCCTGTTATTGCACAAATAATACCGATTATTGTAAAAACGACGGCTGTTCCTAATATAAAAAAGCTAAGCTGAACAAATGTACGAAATGGGGATTCTTTAGAGCATCCGCCTACATATCCTATCATCAACGGAAGCATTGCCAACGAGCAAGGTGAGATTGAAGCTATAACCCCGCCTAAAAATGCAGTTGTAAACATTAAAATCCAGGTTAAAATACCTGTATTATTCATTGAAAATATTTGCACCAAATTATCCATTTATCAACTCTTCTATATATTTTTCTAATATTTCAGGCTGCATAGAACCTTCTGTCTTTCTTATAACAGTACCATCATGATTTTTAAATACTGTAGTAGGAACAAGTCTTACATCATACTCTTTTATTAGTGCTTTTGTTGCATTATCATTTTTAGTAACATCTATTTTTCTTATACTTACATTATTATATTTAGGACAAACCTTGTTAAAAACTTTTTCAAGTTCTTGACACTCATAACACATGGGAGAAGCAAATTTTATTATCTCATCTCCTGCCGCAACTGACGGCAATGTAGCAAGTTCGTTTTTCGTAAGTCCCCAATAGACTGCAAGCGGAACTAAAAAAATAAGTAAAATCCAAATAACATTTCTTCTCATAAAATCTCCTTTTAATTTGTATAATAACTTGATTAAAGAAAGTTTACAACTTTCTTTTATAAACAAAGCTTAAAACACGAGTAAAAATTTTTAAATTAGTAATAAGAATAACTCTCTTACACAAATTAACGCATAAGAGAGTTATACTATTACAATATGTAAATATTAAATATTAGCTAACTGTTTATAATAATCATGTGCCTGTTCAAATTTGTATGCAAAATTAAATAACTTTGCTTCCGCAAGTTGAGGTGCCATAATCTGTAATCCGATAGGCATGCCGTCTTTGTCAAAGCCTGCCGGAACAGAGATTGCAGGAATTCCTGACAAATTAGCACCGATTGTTGCTATATCGGTTAAGTACATAGCAAGCGGGTCTTCTGTTTTTGAGCCTAAATCAAATGCTGTATTCGGGCATGTAGGAGCAATCAATACATCAACTTTATTAAATGCGTTTAAAAAGTCTTCGTGTACAATTCTTCGCATTTGTTGTGCTTTTTTATAATACGCATCATAATAACCTGAGCTTAGAGCATATGTTCCAAGCATAATACGGCGTTTTACTTCCGGACCGAAACCTTCAGCACGGGTTTTACAATACATGTCCAAAAGATTTTTAGCATCTGCATTTCTGTGACCGTATTTCACTCCGTCAAATCGCGCCAAATTTGAACTGCACTCAGCTGTTGCAAGAATATAATATATTCCGATAGAATGTTTGATATTAGGAAGTGATATTTCAACAACTTCAGCTCCTAACCCTTTATATGTATCAATAGCGTTTTGTATTGCTTTTGCGACATCTTCACTAAGCCCTTCTCCAATAAGTTCTTTTACTACACCAACTTTTAATCCTTTAATATCATTGTTTAAACTTTCTCTATAGTTTTCAACCGGAAGATTTAAAGAAGTTGAATCATGATAATCATATCCGGATATAACTTCCAAAAGTGCAGCAGCATCTTCAACTGTTCTTGCAAAAGGACCTATTTGGTCTAAAGAAGAAGCAAATGCAATTAAACCATATCTTGATACTTTTCCGTATGTCGGTTTCATGCCTACAATACCGCAAAAGCTTGCAGGCAAGCGAATACTTCCGCCTGTATCAGAACCGAGTGCCAGAGTTGCTTCACAGGCCGCAACCGAAGCTGCTGAACCACCGGAAGAACCACCCGGAACTTTATTTAAATTCCAAGGATTGTGAACTTTTTTAAATGCGGAATTTTCATTTGAAGAACCCATTGCAAATTCGTCTAAATTAGCTTTTCCTACGATAGGAATTAAATTGTCCAACAGTTTTTGAGTAACTGTGGCATTATACGGAGATACAAAATTCTCCAAAATTTTACTTGATGCCGTAGTTTTTGAACCTTCTAAATTCATATTATCTTTAAGCGCCAACGGAACTCCAGCGAGTAAAGGAAGATCTTCTCCGTTTGCAATTCTTTCATCCGCTTTTTTAGCGGTATTTAGGGCAATCTCTTCAGTTAGTGAATTAAATGCGCCTAATTTTTCATCTATATTCTTTATTCTATCCAAAGCGGCTTTTGTAAGTTCTGTTGCTGAAACTTCTTTTTTTCTAATCTTCTCCGCTTGCTCTATTGCACTTTTTTTCAATAAATCCTGCATATCTTCTCCTTAGAATTTATATCTTAATATCACTACCTAAAAAATTATACCAAAAACATAATCATTCTGCCAAAATAATTAAAACAGCACCTGTTACCATTATTAAACATGCCGCAAGTTTTTCTTTTATATTTTTTTCATTAAACACTCCGGCACCCAGTAAAACACTCAATAGAGATGACAATTGAAAAAGTGCAAGAGCGTATGAAACATTAATTTTTGAAAAAACAAAATTTGTTGAATACTGCATTATTCCTATACATAAAATTACGAAAAATAAATATTTTAAATCCGGAATATTAATTTTTGATAATTTGGGAGAAACTAAAAAAAGAGAAAAAATCAATCCCGACAATGCCCATAAAAAAAACGAGGTTGGAATATCACTAAGCAATACTATTTTTTTTATAAAAACAGCTTCCGTTCCTGAAAATACCAACGCAAGAATTCTGTAAAAAACAGCAAGTTTATTATGATTTATTTTTGTATTATATAAAAACACAGTACCTGTAATAATTAGACAAATACCCGCAAAAGCCAAAGAATTAGGTATTTCGTTTAAATATAAAAAACCGAACAAAAGTGCAACAAGAGGTTTATAAGAATTAATAGGAGCAAGTGATGATAAATCAGCCAAAGAAAGTGCTTTTATAATAAAATAGTTACCCAAAGCACCAAGAATTCCCATAAATATAAAATTTATTAAAAGTTCTGAAGAAAACAAAAAATTAAAAAATTTAAAAAAAGGAAGTAATATAAAAGTTAATCCCAAATATGTAAAAAAATTCACTGCGGAAGTTTTTGCTCCTCTTTGTGTCAAAATTTTTTGAAAAACGTTCACATAAGAATTTGATACTATACGTGCAAAAATTCCAACAATTATACTTATCATAAAAATTTTTCTCCGATTATATGTTTTATTATATACCCTCATATTATCTAAAAAACTAAAAATTTCAGCACAATAAATACATATTTCTAAACACTTTATGTAAAATGCGTTCTCAGATAAAATATTTAAACAAATAGTATAAGTTTGTTTTTTAGATTTTCATACTTTTTGGGAATTTTTCACAACTTTAATAATGTAACTATATAAGTATGAAAATTTATTCGTTTTTTAAATTGTTAAATAAGAAAATAAAAGAATATGATAATACATATCAAAATCCGTTTACTATCCCACACAGACACGTAACAATAATTTGGATTGAAGATTTTTATGATGAAAAGAATAAAAATTAAGCTGTTATTCCTTTTGAGATATCAATTCCTTTTTCTTTACAAGCTTTTTCAACAATTTCTTTTTCAGGTTTTAGTAATTTATTAAGACCTGAATATCCTAACATCGGACCGACAATTTCACCAAAAGCCAACACAGTTGCGGATATAGGATTAGAAGCCATTACTGTTAATCCGGCAAGAGCAAGGGGAATTGCAAAACCTGCAGTTAAGCATTTTGCGGCACTTTTTCCGGTTTCTCTTAATCCGCATCCCCAATTTAAACCTTTTACAGCTTTTGCCTCATGATTATATTTTAGTTTAAACGCACCCGGAACATCTAAAAAATCAAATATACAAAAAGCGCCGGTAGTGAGTATAGTTCCCATTCCAATCTTTTTTGCGGTTTTTGTAATCATATTTCGTCCTGTTGCTCCGACACCGGCCGTCATATCAAAATCTCCTTATATAATTCCCTTATATATTTAAAGTTTTTTTGTTATAAAAAATTGACTTTTTTTGTTTTTTTGTAAAGATTTTGTAACAAATAGATTGCGGAAAATCTCAAAATTGTCCATTTTTGAATTATTCCGAATATTAAATATTTAAATTCCTCTAAACGGTTGATGTAAGATATACTAAGAATCTTTATTATAGAGAAGGAATATAGTAGGGATTCAGTATGACAGATTCTGTATTTTTTGATGAATTATATAAGCAATTTTCCCGATATGACTCTTTGTTCACACCGGTTGTTGAAAAATGCAGTAATGAGTTCTTTTTTGAAGGACTTGATTACAAACTTGCATCAATAAGTACAAATATGAATGTACTTGCTCAAAATGACACATTTTTTGTCACAAAAGTTAAAATTAATGCAAAAAATGATGTGTACATTAGAATTTCTCAAGAAGCCATTAATGTTATTTTGGATAAAGTTTTAGGAAAAAACAATCGCAAATTTGATTTAACTGAAGTTTCGGAACTTGAAGCAAAAATAATTACAGCGTTTAATGATTTTTTATACGAAAGCTTATCTCCGAACTTTTCAATTGAACCGCACAGAAGATATAGCGAAATCCTTCATCTGACTTATTATGTTAAAAGTGAAAGTTCAGATAATGCCGCAAAATTTATAATTACAATTCCGAAAGATATACTCCAAGTACAGGCAATAGAAAACAATGAAGAACATTTTTGCGATGATGATTTTTCCGGCAGTCTTGTTGAAGCTAATTTTATACTGGGAAGCACATCCTTTCCTGTTGCGGAGATAAAAAGGCTTGATAAAGGCGACATTGTTGTTTTTGAAAACAGTAATTCATCAGAGATGACACTTGTATGCGCAAATATATGTCAGAAATTTAAAGTTAACCCTAATTCTAGAATTGTAGAACCTTATGATACAGGCGGAGGTAATAATATGGATGAAAATGCCAATACAAATTTGTGGGACAGCATTCAAGTTGATATGCTGGCGGAATTTGATAAAGTAAAAGTCACATTGGGCGAATTAAAAAGCATTGAAGAAGGTTTGGTTGTTGATTTATGCTCGGTTTATGACAACAAAGTTTCTCTTAAAGTCGGAGGTAAAACTGTAGCAGACGGAAGTTTAGTTATTATAAATGACAGATTCGGTGTGAGAATTGAAAATGTTACGGAATCCGGAAACGGTGAACCGGCAGAAAAACATTCCGATGAAAATCCTCAAAATAACTCTGAAGAAAATAATAATGAAGAAGATTTTGACTACAGCGATTTTGAAGTGGAAGAAGAACAAAATTGATTTTAAAAAATTAATTATTAAATGATTAATATAAGAAAAACGGAAGGATATTGATATGGGATATATAGCAAATTTTATTGTTTATACACTTGCAATGGTCGGAGTAATTGTTTTTGCGCTGTTAGTATTTAAAAAATCAACGGCTTTTAACGGGACAAAAAGTTCAAAATACTTAAAAGTAGTTGATACTATGTCGCTTGCGCCGCGAAAAATGCTCTACATAGTATCAGCCGGAAACGAAAAATTTCTAATAGCCGGTGATTCGGATAAAACTACGCTTATATCAAAATTAGAATCTGAAAACAATAAACAAATCCTTAATTTTCAACAATCAGAAGAACATCTACAAGAAAATACCAAATCATTTCAAGATACAATGTCTTCTTTAAAAAAAGCTGATTACGCAGACAGAAGAAATTTAACAATAAAATCTCCATTTTCTGATAACTGTAATAATACAAAATCCGTTATAAGGAATTTGGCTGACATTATGCGCGGATAAAACGCGCTGGTATTAATTTAATTAAATAAGAAGGAATAATAATGGATAGCGCTTTACAAAATATGAACCCGGTTTTACAACTGCTCACGGTTATGACTCTTTTTTCATTAATACCGTTTGTATTTTGTTGTATGACTTCATTTTTAAGATTTACAATAGTATTTTCTCTGCTTAAAACAGCTATGGGTGTTCAAGTGCCGCCTGCAATAGTTACAATAGGTTTGTGTATGATACTTACTTTCTA
>CAJOPY010000164.1 GCA_905236505.1 Candidatus Gastranaerophilales bacterium | reverse complement strand
CATATTAATTGCTTTGCTGTACATATCATCTGCAACTTTCATAAGGTTCATACTTGCTATCATTGAAGTATTCAATCTCATTAAGTCATTTAATTCATCATAAACATTTACATTTGAAACCTCTGTTGCATATTGGCGAATGCTTTCATCTTTAACCAATTTAGGTTCTCCGGATTCTTCATTATAAACAACCTTATTGTTATGTCCCTGCTCCAATGCCTCAGGATTTGCAAATTGTACAATCGGTATTGTTCCGATTTTTTCGGGCAAAGAACCTTTGTTGTCATAGTTTATAACATCACCGTTCGGCTTTATTTCAAAACGGTAAGAATTTGGCGGAATTTTAATTCCGTCACCGATTAGCCAATCATCAACCGTCATCAAGTATCCGTCAGGTCCTTTTTTTAGTGAACCGTCACGAGTATACTGAACTTCTCCGTCAGGAGATACAACAGGAATATATCCTTCTCCTGAGATTGCTATGTCATATGGGTTATTACTTACTCTTATTGAACCTTGAAGAGTATTTTTTCTTATTGCACCGTCAATAAGTCCGTCTTCACGTATTATTTGCTCAAATGCGGAGGTTTTATACCCTACAGTATTATAATTTGCTAAATTATTCGCAATATAACCGAGTTTGTCAAACTGCATTGTCGCATTATTAATACTTTTTCTTACTACTGCCTGCATATTATACATAATATACCTCCTATGTAGCCGAACCTAACTGGCTGATTACTTTTTGTAAATTACCGCTCTCTATTAAGAAAATTTGTCTGTTTGCTTCAAAATTTCTTACAACCGGTTTAACTCTTAAAAATTCATTTTGTATGCTTACGTTTGAATATTCATTATACCCTTGCTTTACAACAGGGTCTAAAACAGCCATGCCGTTTGCATCAACTACACCTATAAAACCTGCATCTGCCATTTGATGAGTGTTTTTATCAAAAACGCTTACTTTACCTTTTGTATCTACAACAACCTTATCTATATTATCAGGTACAACAGGAAGCTGTATCGGAACTCCGGCATCAGATAAAACAGGAAAGTCTTCCAGTGTTATCAAATTTCCGTCTTTATCAAGTTTAAATCTTCCGTCACGTGTAAGTTTTACGCCGTTTTGAGTAAGAACTTGAAAATATCCTTTATTTGCAATTGCTATATCTAAAGGGTTCTTTGAAACCATAATTCGTCCGACTTCATCATCTACGGTTTTTGAAATACCGTGAATTCCTATATATTCACTCATTGCCGAAACAACAGGTTCACGACGCTGAAATCCGACTTTATCAAATCCTTCAACGTTTTCGTTGATAATTCCCAAAAGTTCGCTTTGGACGTGCATTGCTCGTATTGAAGCTCTCATTCCGGGTTCACAAAATCTTACACCGCCATTGATTTGCATAGTTATACCTCTTTTTATATTGTTGTCGGATTAATAAGTTTTTACTTTAATTTTTCTTATTAAAATCCTCTTTTTGGTGGAACTTGATTTTGATTTAATGATAACTGTGAAAAAGTCAATATTTTTTATTAAATTCCCTCGTTTAAGTATTCTTTAATTAAGTTTACCGGAGTCGCAAAACCTATACCTATATTAGAAATATTATTATCAGGATTGTATATAGCCTGATTTATTCCGATAATTTCTCCGTTCGTATTTAAAAGCGGACCGCCGGAAGAACCAGGATTGATTGCAGCATCAGTTTGTATACGATTTTTTGCGTAGTCTATTCTGGAAACAATTCCCTGTGTGAATGTACCGTTAAATCCAAAAGGATTTCCTATTGCATAAACTTGTTCTCCCACCTTTATTCTGGCAGAATCACCTAATTTAACAGTACTTAATTCATACGGAACAGTTATTTTTATAAGTGCAATGTCTTTATTTTTACCGTATTTTTTCAAAATTTTAGCTTTATAATCTTGACCGTTGCTCATTGTGACAACAATATCATTTCCGTCTTCCAAAATGTGAGCACTTGTTAAAATTGTACCGTTTTTATCTATAATACAACCTGTTCCGCAAGACACTCCGTCTGATACACGTGTATCAACCGCTACAATTGCCGGATTAATTTTTTCATATATTTCACAAGGTGTTTTTGATTTTACACTAAATGAATAAACCGGTAATGAAAAAAATAAACAAATTATTAATATATATTTTTTTATCATGATTGCCTCCGAAACTAACTAATTTTTTATTTTTGCAAAATTTTAATCAATTAAACCGTAAGGCGGATTTATTACCTCCTACTTTCTATATATTGCAAGCATTTAAATTTTAAGATATAATGAACTAAAATGTTTTAGTCAAAAACTCAGAAGGAGAAAAAAATGTCAAGAATTGAAAGTTTTAAAAGAGCATTAAATGAAAAAAGAGCTGTAAAAATTATTGCAGGTATTGATAATTTTGATGCTGAAAAAGTTAAAAAGGTTGTTATGGCAGCATCAGGTTCAGGTGCAAGCGCAATTGATATTTGTGCAGATGCTGAGATTGTAAAAATGGTAAGAAGCTTAACAGATATGCCGATATTTGTATCATCTACCGATCCGGTTGAACTTGCTCATGCAGTTGAACTCGGAGCTGATGCAGTTGAACTCGGAAATTTTGATGCATTATACAAAAAAGGTATTTCTTATTCCGCTTCCCAAGTTCTTAGCTTAGCAAAAAGAACTAAAGAGTTAATAAGCGATGCGTATATTTGTATTACTGTTCCCGGAGAACTGGAAATCGGTGAACAAATAGAACTTGCAAGAGAATTGGAAAATTTAGGAATTGACCTTATACAAACAGAAGGACATTTCTCTAACGAAGCTCCGTCTGCAGGTGTAAGAGGACTTATTGAAAGAGCTGAATTAACTATATCTAACACTATAGAGCTTTCAAGAAATATAGATCTTCCGATTATGACATCAACAGGAATTAATCCGACAACAGCATCTTTAGCATTTGCTGCAGGTGCTTCAGCTATAGGCTGCGGATCTTGTGTTAATAAACTTGATTCCGAAATTTCTATGCTTGCTGTTTCAAAAAGCTTAGTTGAAATTGCAAACAGAAATGCTCAATTAGTTCCGGAGCTTGTATAACTTAATATTTTAATACAAAAAGGTCGCGTTCCTTAAAACAGGAACGCGACCTTTTTTCTTATACAACTTGTCCATTTACCTAAGATTGCTTTTTTGGTATAATAAAGAAAAATTGAAGAGGGAAAAACATGAATAAAAATCAATCAGTGGGAATGTACGTAATTTTAGGTATTATGGTTTTAGCATTTATTTCAACGCTTTTTACCGGACCAACTTCCAGTACGGAAGAATTGTCTTATACTAACTTTATACAAAAAGTAGAAAATGATGAGATAAAAAGTGTTGAACTCGGAAAAGAAACCCTGATTGCTATTCCCGTAAAACAACCTGAAGTACAAACGACTCAAAACCCTTTATATGGTGAAGTTAAACCTCCTAAAATTCAATATAAAGTTAACATTCCGGATAATTCTGACATTTTGAATAAACTGGAATCAAAAAATATAGATGTTACAGCTAAACAGACAAGCGAATCCGGTTCAATATTCGGACTGGGCTCCTCTTTTATTACAATTTTACTTGTTTTAGGTTTTATACTTCTTATAATAAAATCTATACAAGCCGGCGGAGCTCAAGCAATGTCATTTGGCAAAAGCAGAGCCAAAATGCTTATGGATAGCAAAGTAAAGACAACATTTAAAGATGTTGCAGGTATTGATGAAGAAAGAAAGGAATTGGAAGAAATCGTTGATTTTTTAAAACACAGCGATAAATACGTAAAACTGGGTGCAAAAATTCCAAAAGGAGTTCTTTTGGTAGGTTCTCCCGGAACAGGTAAAACTCTTATGGCAAAAGCCGTTGCCGGTGAAGCCGGTGTTCCGTTTTTCTCAATAAGCGGTTCTGATTTTGTGGAAATGTTTGTCGGTGTCGGAGCTTCTCGTGTAAGAGATTTGTTTGAGCAAGCAAAAAAACATCAGCCTTGTATAGTGTTTATTGATGAAATAGACGCAGTAGGAAGACAAAGAGGCGCCGGTTTAGGCGGCGGCCACGATGAAAGAGAACAAACTCTAAACCAACTGCTTGTTGAAATGGACGGATTTGATGAAAATACCAATATTATAATTTTGGCAGCAACAAACAGACCTGACATTTTGGACAATGCACTTTTACGACCCGGAAGATTTGACAGGCAAATTGTTATAAACAAGCCGGATGTGTTGGGAAGAGAACAAATACTTAATGTTCATGCAAAAAATAAACCTTTATCAAAAGAGGTTGATTTAAAAACACTTGCAAAACGTACTCCCGGTTTTACAGGGGCTGATTTATCAAATCTTTTAAACGAAGCCGCGCTTCTTGCTGCTCGTCATGACAAATCTGAAATAGAAATGCCGGATTTAGAAGAAGCTATAGATAAAGTTATGGCAGGTCCTGAAAAGAAAAGCAGAATAATATCAGATGAAGAAAAAGAAAATACTGCATACCACGAAGTAGGTCACGCACT